>JANXYD010000475.1 GCA_025350265.1 Hyphomicrobiaceae bacterium
GACAACATGTTCGAGTGCTGCACGAAATTCATGCGCCAACCCGCCATGAGTGACGATAACGACGCCGATCATAGATGCCTTTTCGGTTTTCTTTGCCTGTTCGCACCTGCGCTATCGTGCAGATCCGACGCAGCCTGCCCAGCGAACCCGCCGTTTCGGCAACCACGGTATGATGATCATCTCAGGCTGCCGATGCAAGGCCATTTGCGTATTCAGCGACGTGTTGTGCTCTTTCATCCACTTTTACGTGAACACGCACGCGCCGGGCGCGCAAGCCCGACTGGCGCAACCCGCCGACTTCGATCCTACGACCTGACCGCCGCCGGCACCGCCGTACCGATCATGGCATCGCGGGTCACCAGCGCTGCAAGCTCGCTTTCGCTCATGTGGTCTGAGCCGGCCGGCCGCATCGGCAGTACGATGTACCTGAGATCGGCCGTCGAATCGTGCACTCGGACTGTTTGCTCGGCCGCGACCGTCACGCCGAATTCGGCCAGCACGCTGCGCGGATCGACAACCGTCCGCGACCGGTAAGCAAGGCTTTTGTACCAGGCCGGCGGTATGCCAAGCAGCAACTTCGGGTAGCAGGAGCACAAGGTACAAACGATCACATTGTGCGTCGCGGGCGTGTTTTCAACGACCTTGAATTCGGCGATCTGGCCGATATCGATGCCCAATTCAGCCAACGCAGACCGGCAATCCGCCAACAATCGTTGCTTGAACGCCAAATCGACCCACGCCCGCGCGATCACTTTCGCCCCCAGCGCGGCCGAGCGACTATCCATCAGGTCCATCTGCACGGCGATTTCAGCGTGCGACAGAATGCCCTTCTCGATCAGCAGCGTCCGAACGGCCTCTTCCATCACCTCGTACACGCCCATCGGCCCTGCATCGTGGTCACGTTGCGGGGGATGCGCATGGCCGGCGCCGGCATGATCGTGCGCGTGATCATGGCTATGATCGTGATCGTGATCGTGCATCATAAAGCCTGTGCTCCACGCTTGGCGGTGTCGGAGGCGTGCAACCAGTTCTCGGTGATATCGGCCTCCAGCGCATCGCTGCTCGCGCCGATGTAATTGGGCCAGATCGAGGCCTGCTCGAAGCGCACCTTGTAGAGTATCTGGCGTGGCAATCCGGGCCGCAGATACGCCAGCCGCTCCGGATCACGAAAATTGCCGAGCACCTCGACGACGACGCCTTCCTGGCCGCGCAGATACCAAGGCGCGCGGCAATGCCCGGCCACGGCCCGATCGTCCACACGCACGGCATCGCCGGGCTTGTAACGCCCCATGACGGCGCTCATGGCCAGTCCACCGTATGCACGGGCACGCTGCGGCCGGCCTTGCGATGGCGCTCGGCAACTTCAGCCATTTCAGCCTCGATCTCAGCCTTGCCCAGCACCTCCTGCTCGACCAGCAGATTGCGCATCGCGCGCATCCACTTCTCGTAATACTCGGTATCGTCGTAGGCTTGCTCGCCATAGCTTTCGATGGTGCGGCGCATCGCGTCCACAGTCCACAAACCCTGCTTGGAATAGAGCAGGATCATCATCGCATCGACGCGCTTTTCCCATAGCGCGAGGTCATGCTCACTTCTGTCGATCGCGCCGAAGTCGAGCCCGCCCACGTCGTGCACTGCGCGTCCGCCAGCATTTTCGCGAGTGATCGTTTTGCGCATGAGTACCGTCGTTGTTCGTTTGATTGATTGATTGACGTCCCGAGGCTACGAAAAGACATTACCTCTTTCGCCGCGCATGTGTTGCCGCCAACTCGGCAACAGGGAAGAAATTCGCGGCCAGCCGGAAATCCGGCCAGATATCCGCGCGTTCCGGTTACGCCTCGATCAATCCGAGGCGGCGGTCGATTCGATCGAGGCGCTCGGACAGACGATCGAGTTTGACGGGGTGCTCGGCAAGGATGACGTGGACGTCGGCCGACTCGCGGCGTAGCTGGGCCAAACCTTGCTCGACACGCCCCATGCGGCCAACAAGATCGGACGTAGTCTCGCGTAGACCAGCGATGTCGCTCCGGATGGCGCGAAGGTGCTGCAAGATCAGGCTGTCGGGTTCTTCGCTCATCGTTACAGTGTAGCTAGGTTGCAACACCCGGTAAAGCCGCTTCGACTAGCGTGTTCCGGGTCGCGTGAGTTCGCCGGACCTGCCCGGCCCCGAGAGATGACAGCTGGCTCAGCCTGTGCTTGAGTTGTTCAAACCAACACGTGTCCGTTTCGGGCCCGCACGGAGATGCGCTGCAATGAAGGTGTTGATAATCGGTGGTGCCGGCATGATCGGTCGCAAGCTGAGCGAACGATTGGCCCGCGATGGCACGCTCGGTGGCCGGGAAATCTCCGCTCTCACCATGTACGATGTCGTCGCTCCGACAGCACCGAAGGGCGCGAAATTCGCCGTCAAAACCGCCACCGGCGATCTCCCCGCCGCAGGCGAAACCGACAAGCTCGTCATTGAGAAGCCGGACGTCATCTTTCATCTCGCCGCGATCGTCTCGGGCGAGGCCGAATTGGAATTCGACAAAGGCTATCGCATCAACATGCAGGCGATGCAGAACCTGCTCGAAAGCGTCCGCCACGCTTATGCAAATGACGCCCGGAAACCGCGCGTCGTCTTCACCAGTTCCGTCGCCGTGTTCGGCGCGCCGTTCCCCGACAAGATCGGCGACGACTTCCACACCACGCCGCTCACCAGTTACGGCACGCAAAAAGCCATCGGCGAACTATTGCTTTCCGATTACACGCGCAAAGGCATGCTCGACGGCGTCGGCATCCGCCTGCCGACGATTTGCGTCCGGCCCGGGACCCCCAACAAAGCGGCTTCGGGTTTCTTCTCCAATATCTGTCGCGAGCCGCTGGCCGGCAAGGAAGCGGTTCTGCCGGTGTCCGACGATGTCATGCACTGGCACGCGTCGCCGCGCGCGGCGGTGGGTTTCCTGCTGCATGCAGCCACCATCGATGGTGACAAAGTCGGCGCGCGCCGCAATCTGTCGATGCCCGGACTGGCCGTCACCGTTGGCCAGCAATTAGCCGCCCTGCGCAAAATCGGCGGCGAAAAGGTTGTCGCCCGCATCCGCCGTGAACCCGATCCGTTCATCCAGAAGATCGTTGCCGGCTGGCCAAGCAACTTCGATCCAAAACGCGCGGTGTCCCTGGGCTTTAAGGCCGACAGCAGCTTCGAGGAGATCGTCCGCATCCATGTTGAAGATGAACTCGGCGGCGCCATCGCTTGATGGAGCATTGATTGTCGGGGTTTTTCCTCGCTCGTTATGATAGGGATGGGCAGATTGGGTTCGCTGACGGGGGAAACATGCGTTGTTTGAGCATTTGTTTGGCGGCCATGGCTTTGGTCGTGGGCGCTTCCGGCGTTGATGCCGGCGACGCGGCCTATCGCGGGCGCGGCGATTGGGGCCGCGATGTCGGCGTGGTCACAGCCGAAAGCCGTTATGGGCCGCAAACCATTTCCGGCCCCGTGCGACGTGCCGGACATCGCTTGGAGGTGCGGCTGCCCGGCGGCACCTGGATCGATTGCCACCTGAGTTGCGCCGACGCGCTGCGCCGGGAAACCATCGATTTCTGGCAGAACCACAACGGCAACCGCAACGGCGACCCTGGCGACGGGCCGGGTTATTTCCTCTGGCGTCGATGACCGCCGCCGATTGCATCATAGCGGCCACAGCAGTCAGATTTTTTCAGTTAATTCATGCTGTTGCATTATTCGGATGGGGCCTTGAGGGTTGACCCGCCGGCATCTCGCGGTTAAGTTTGCGCGCGGTGGCTGAGAGAGGGATTTGAACAATGGCGGGCAAGACGTTGACACGGGCCGATCTGGCCGAGGCGCTGGTCGATAAGATCGGCCTGCCGCGCAACGAGTCGCAAGATATGGTCGAGATCATCTTGAAGGAGATTTCCGATAGTCTTGCGAAAGGCGAACCGGTCAAGCTGTCGTCGTTCGGCTCGTTCGGCATCCGTTCGAAAGGCGAACGTATCGGCCGCAATCCGAAAACCGGCCAGGAAGTGCCGATCACGCCGCGCCGCGTCTTGGTGTTCAAGCCCTCCAACATCATGAAAGAGACGATCAACGATCAGTTGTCGAAGAAAAGCCGCACGAACGGCGGCGGCGGCGCGTCACCTGATAAAGGAGCGTAAACCAGAAAGGCGAACGTGATCGGCGGTTTACGTCGACTGAAGGCGTGTACGGGGAGTTGAAAACGTGAATTCTCTGACGGAGCCGACCGATGGCCAAAGCGACCGACGCCTTCCGCACGATTGGTGAAGTGTCCGACGAACTCGACGTCGCAAAGCACGTTTTGCGCTTCTGGGAAGGTAAGTTTCCACAATTGAAACCGATGAAGCGCGGCGGCGGCCGCCGCTTTTACCGGCCTGAGGATGTCGCACTTTTGCGCGGCATCCACCATCTGCTGCATTCCGCCGGCTACACCATCAAGGGCGTGCAGCGCATCATGCGCGAAAGCGGCGTCGAGGCCGTCAAGAGCGCCTCGGCCGGCACAACGGCAAGCATCGGCCGCACCCAAACAACTGCACCGCCACGTGCGCCCGCACCGCCACTTCGCAAATCCGGTCGCGCACCGGCTGCCACCGTTGCTGCGGCGACAGTGCCGGAACCGCTGCGCAGTCACATCGAGAAAATCATCGGGGATCTCGAGGACTGCCTCGCCATGGCGCGTCACGGCGCGTCGGCCGCACAAAAGCCTGCCGAAGCGTCAAACACACCCGTGTCGAAGACCAAGCGTTGAGGCTGTTGCCCGGTCCTGGCCGAGATGCTACCGGCAGGAGCGAACTCGAACGGTTGCCCGCTTGATTTTCGCCAATGCCACCAGATATCACCTTATCCGCGACGTCGATCCGCGCCGCCGGCCGCGACCGATGCCCAGCCTCCGATGCCTCAGCCAACGACGAAAAGAAGACTGCGATGACGCCTAGTGCAACGGCTGCCCGGTCCATCGACCCGGCTGCGGATCAAGTCGCGCGCCGGCGCACGTTCGCCATCATCTCGCATCCCGACGCCGGCAAAACAACGCTGACGGAAAAACTCCTGCTCTTCGGCGGCGCGATCCAGCAGGCCGGCCAGGTCAAAGCCAAGGCCGACAAGCGCTCGACGCGCTCGGACTGGATGGCCATCGAGCGCGCGCGCGGCATCTCGGTGGCGACCTCGGTGATGACGTTCGAATACGGTGGTGCCATCTTCAACCTGCTCGACACGCCCGGCCACGAAGACTTTTCCGATCACACCTATCGCACGCTGACCGCCGTCGATGCCGCCATCATGGTCATCGACGGTGCGCGCGGGATCGAGGCGCGCACGCGCAAGCTGTTTGAGATCTGTCGCCTGCGCGACATTCCGATCATCACCTTCGTCAACAAGATGGACCGCGAAAGCCGCGAACCGTTCGAACTGCTTGACGAGATCGAGAAGACGCTGGCGCTCGACACCGCGCCGATGGTCTGGCCGATGGGACGTGGGCGACAGTTCAAAGGCACCTACGACCTCGCCCTCAAGCGCTTCCGACAGATCGACAGTGCCGAGGACGGCATCCAGTTGACCGGGCCGGACGATCCCGCCATCGCCGAATTCCTCGAACCCGACGATCTCGCACTGTGGCGCGACGAGATCGCCCTGGTCGAAGCGGCATGCAGCCATTTCGATCTCGAACACTTCCGTCATGGCACGCAGACGCCGGTGTATTTCGGCAGCGCGCTGCGCAATTTCGGCGTCAAAGATCTGCTCGACGCGCTCATCACGCATGCCCCCGCGCCCAGCACGCGCGAAGCCGACACGCGCATCGTGCACGCCTCCGAGCCGGCACTGACCGGGCTTATCTTCAAGATCCAGGCGAACATGGATCCCAACCACCGCGACCGCATCGCGTTCATGCGGGTGTGCTCGGGTCGGCTGACGCGCGGCATGAAGGTCAAGATCGTGCGCTCCGGCAAGGTCGTCGTGCTGCAGGCGCCGCAGTTCTTTTTCGCCCAGGATCGCTCGCTGGCCGAGGAAGCCTATTCCGGCGATATCGTCGGCTTGCCGAACAAGGGAGTGCTCCGCATCGGCGATACCATCAGCGAAGGCGAAGACCTCACCTTCGTCGGCATTCCCAGTTTCGCGCCGGAAATTCTGCGTCACGTCCGGCTCGACGATGCCATCCGCGCGCGCAAGCTCTGGGAGGCATTGCGGGAGATGGCCGAAGAGGGCGCGGTGCAGATTTTCACCCCGGTCAACGGCGCACAAGCGCTGGTCGGTGTGGTCGGTGCGCTGCAGCTCGATGTGCTCGGCGACCGGTTGTCGAACGAGTATGGCTTGCCCATCGCGTTTGAAACCGCATCGGTCGCGTCCGCGCGCTGGATCGGCTCCGACGACGCGGCGGCCCTTGCCCAGTTCATGGAGCGCAACCGGTCCTCGCTCGCCACCGACCTCGACGGTGACAATGTGTTCCTCGCCGCCTCCGATTTCGATCTCAAATGGACCGCGGAAAAAAACCCCGCCATCCGCTTTACCGACATCAAGACGACATCGGCGAAGTAAGGCAGAGTGCCCAGCCGTTGCGCCGTAGGGCGCAATAGCGCAGCGTATTGCGCCACCAAGACCTCAGGAATTCAATTCATCCAACGGCGCCTGCCACATCCAGCTTGAATTTGTGGCACTCTGGGTCCCAGGCACCAGCCTGGGATGACAACGGACGGTGGCGAAACCGAGAATTGAATTACCCTGACCACGACCTCGCATGGGCTGTCATCCGCAAACGTTACGCCGCAGTCGGCGCAATACGCGAAGACGCTATTGCGCCCTACGAGGGCTCCGTCGTCACTTTGGCCGCGAGCAGCGCGTCGATCTCGACGGTGCTGTACCCAATCTCGCCCAACACTTCGCGCGTATGCTGGCCGAACAGGGGGGCCGCGCTCAGCACGCCACCCGGCGTCGCCGAGAACTTCACCGGCAACCCGATGGTCTGCATCGGCCCGGCCGTCGGATGCGCCACCGTCGGCACCATCTCGCGCGCGATTGTCTGCGGATGGGCGTGCATGGCTGCGACATCGAGCACCGGCCCGGCCGGCACCCCGGCTTTTTCCAGCGCCACCAGCCAATGCGCTGTGTCTGCAGCTTTGAATACTGGGGCAAGTGCTGCGATCAGCGCCGGCAGATTATCCATGCGCGCACGACCCAGCGCGAATCGCGTGTCCGCCTTCAGATGCGCCGCATCGAGCACGCCGCACAAGCGTTCCCAATTCGCCTGGTTGGCTGCCCCCACATTGATCCAGCCGTCCGATGTCTGAAATGCCTGATAGGGCGCATTGAGCGGATGCGCCGAACCGAGCGGCCCCGGCGCGATGCCGGTGGCGAACGCGATCGCCGATTGCCAATAGGTGTGCGTGATGCCGGCCTCGAACAACGATGTGTCGACGAGCTGTCCCACACCGGTTTTCTGCTTGTGTGCGTAGGCAGCCAACACGCCCATCGTCAGCAAAATACCGGCGGTGATATCGCACAGCGGCGCGCCGACCTTCACCGGCGGTCGCCCCGGCCCCTCGCCGGTGATCGACATAATGCCGCTCATCCCCTGCGCCACCAGATCGAAGCCGCCCTGCGGTGCCAGTGGTCCGGTGCGGCCAAAGCCGGACACGGCGGCGTAGATCAAGCCGGGATTGATTTTGCAGAGGTCGTCATAGCCGAGCCCCAGCGACGGCAGCGTATCGGCACGATAGTTCTCGATCAGCACATCGGCATCTTCGACCAGCCGCCGCAACACCTGCTTGCCCTGCTCATGCTTGAGATCCAGCACGATGCCGCGCTTGTTGCGGTTCATCATCATGTAGGCGGCGCTCTCGCCGGCGACGTCGGGCGGCAATTGCCGGCGCGTGTCATCGCCACCGTCGATCTTCTCGACCTTGACGACATCGGCCCCCATGTCAGCCAGCATCAACCCGCACACCGGCCCTGCCATCACATGCGCCAACTCAATCACGCGCAACCCAACCAGCGGCCCCCGGCGCTGCGACGACTGAGCTTCAGACATAAAACCCTCTTTGTTCAGGCCTCACGCGCTTGTCACGCTCCAGCCTAAAACTTGTAGAGATCTTCCGGGTTCTCGACGAGAATTTTCTCGCGCGTGCGGGCGCTCGGGGCCCACACGGCGAGCTGGTTCATGAGCAAGCCGTCGTCTAACTGATACAGCGGCGTCACCTCGCCGACGGGGCGCTCCTTGGGCGGGGCTGAATTCGGATGCGGCCAATCCGTGCCCCAGATGATGCGCTCATCGTTGGCCGCGATCAGCGCCTTTGCCAGCGGTTCGATGTCGGCATAAACAGGCGTATTCGACGACGACCGATAGGCACCCGATATCTTCACGTACGCTTTGCCGGCGCGCACCAGGTCGAGCAGG
>JANXYD010000022.1 GCA_025350265.1 Hyphomicrobiaceae bacterium
TCGGCATCGTCACCGGCGCGTGGATGGCTGGTCTGCGCGGCACCGTCTTGATGCAGACGAGCGGCTTCGCCACGCTCGCCAACGTATTGGCGTCGCTGGTGGTGCCGAGCCAGATACCAGCCATCATGTTCATTTCGGAGCGGGGCACGCTGGGTGAGTTCAATCTTGGCCAGGCGCTGGTGTGCCGGACGATGCGGCCGGTGCTGGATTCGCTGGCCATGGAGCACCGCACGCTGACACGCCTCGACGAAGTCGACTTTATCGTCGACCGGTCGATCAAGCAGGCCATCGCCACGCAGGCACCGGTGGCGCTGATATTGTCGCCGCTGCTGACCGGTGGCAAAACATTCAAGCGCTGAGGGCCGGACATGACGATCAAGAAGCAAACCGCCAGCCGCGTGGCCACCTCGGGGCACACGCCGGTCGCCGGCAACGACAAAATTATGAATCGCTACGACCTGATCTGCCGCCTGACGGCAAGATTGACGCACGGCGAAGCGGTGATCGGCGGCATCGGCAATACCAACTTCGACCTGTCGGCGGCGGGGGCGCGGCCGGAAAACTTCTACATGCTTGGCAGCATGGGGCTGGCGTGCCCGATCGCGCTGGGCGTGGCGATCGCACAACCGCAACGCCGCGTGTTCGCGCTTGAAGGCGACGGTTCTCTGTTGATGCAACTCGGTTGCCTCGCCACCATTGCCCAGCGCGCGCCGAAGAATTTGTGCATCATCGTGTTCGACAACGGCGTCTACCAGATCACCGGCGCGCAGCCGACGCCGGCGGCAGGTGTCGCCGACATCGCCGCACTGGCTGCGGCTTCGGGTGTTGCGGCGAGTGCGTGGGCTGCGGATGAAGCGGACTTCGAACGTCTGGTGGATCAGGCGCTTGGGGCTGCTGCGCCGTCGCTGATCGCGGTGCGGATCGATGCCCAACCGGCGGTCGGCGCGACAGACCGCGATCCCGTACAGATCCGCGAGCGGTTCATGCGCGGTATCGGCGTGCGCTGATTGAAATTCGGTTACGGGGGGGCGGCCAACGATGAACATGGGACTTAAACCAGTAGATATCGGCGCGATGCTGTCGCCGAAGTCTGTCGCCGTGATCGGAGCTGCCGCAAAGGGCCAGGGCTTGCGCGGCCGCATTCTCGAAATCTTGATCGCGCATCCGTTCGCGGGCCGGCTTTATCCCGTCAACCGCGCGGGGGGCGAAGTGCAAGGGCTTGTCGCCTATCGCGCGATCGGCGATGTGCCTGAAACGGTCGATCTGGCGGTGCTGATCATTCCGGCGCGGTACGTCGTCGACGAGCTGCGGCGCTGCGGTGAGGCTGGCGTGAAGGCCGCGGTTATCCTGAGTTCGGGGTTCGCCGAAGAGCCGGGGGGCGCCGGCCGCCGCATGCAGGACGAATTGCGCGCGATCGCCGAGCGTTATGGCATGGCGGTCAACGGACCCAATTCGGAAGGCTTCGTCAACCTCGACCTGGCGCTGTGCCCGACCTTCAGTCCAGCTGTTGCCGATACCGAGGTTCCGTTACTCCCGTCGACGGCTGGCGCAGGGCGGATCGCGGTCGTGGCCCAATCGGGCGGCATGGGCTTTTCGTTTTATGATCGCGGTCGGCCGAAGGAGCTCGCGTTCAGCCACATTGTTACCACCGGCAATGAAGCCTGTATGGAAGTTTTCGATGTCGTCGATTATCTGATCGACGACGGGCGCTGCGACGTCTTTTGCCTGCTGCTCGAGGATATCAAGACGCCGGCCACGTTCCGCCTCGTCGCGGAAAAAGCGTTGCGCGCGGGCAAGCCGATCATCGTCAACAAGATCGGCAAGAGCGATGCGGGAGCGCGGGCGGCGGCCTCGCACACGGCGGCGCTGGCTGGCTCGTACGCGGTTTTTCAGGCGATGGCGCGGCAGTATGGCCTGATCGAGGGCAATGACGTCGAGGAGATGGTCGACATCGCACAGGGCTTTCTCGCCTGGAAGGATTGTTTGCCGGCGGGCCGGCGGGTGGCGATCTGCACCGGCTCGGGCGGCGGCGGCGGGTGGGTCGCGGATGTGTGCATCGAGCACGGGCTGGAAGTGCCGATGCTGGATGCGGCAACGCGGGCTCGGATCGATGCCGTGCTGCCGTCGTATGGCACCTCGCAGAACCCGGTCGACGGTACCGCCCAGGCGATCCGCGAAATTGGCTATGCGGGCATGGCCGATCTGGTGCTGCCGTCACCCGCGATCGACGCGGTCGTGGTGGTTATGAGCGGACGCGCCGCCGAGCATCTGGCGCACGAGCGGGAAAAGCTCACAGCGCTGAAGGCGCGCGCCAAAAAGCCAGTGGTGATGTGGAGCTATACACTGCCGATGCCCGCCTCCACGCGCATTTTGGCTGAGACCGGATTGCCGGTCATGACCAACGTGCACAATGCTGTCATTACCCTCCGGCACATGGCCGATTGGCATGCGCTGCGCCAACGCCACCTTGCCGCACGGGTGGAAGCGCACGTGCGGTCGCCGCGCGCCGACGAGATTGCACGGGCTTTGGCTGCAGCGCCCGATGTGTTGACGGAGGCGCGCTCAAAGCCGCTGCTCGCCGCCTACGGGATCGGCACCGCCGGTGTCGATCGGCTGGTCACGTCGCGCACGGCGGCGGCGGCTGCCGCGCGCGGGATCGGCGGCACGGTGGCGCTCAAGGTGCAGTCGGCCGCTATTCCGCACAAGACCGAGGCCGGCGCGGTGGCATTGGCGCTCGAAGGCGTAGCAGCCGTCGCCAGCGCGTACGACCGCATCATGGCGAGTGCTCAAGCTTACGCGCCAACTGCCCTCATCGACGGTGTGCTGGTGCAGCCGATGGCCAAGGCCGGGCGCGAAGTGATCGTCGGGGTCAATCGCGATCCGCAGTTCGGCCCAATGCTGATGCTGGGCATGGGGGGCGTTGCCGTCGAGGTGCTGGGGGATGTGGTGCTCGCACCGGTGCCGGTGTCGCTGGCCGGCGCGCGGAAAATGGTCGACAGGTTGCGAGGCGCGGCACTGCTGGGCCCATGGCGCGGCCGGCCTGCAGCTGATGTCGCCGCACTGTGCGCGGTGATGGTGGCGCTTTCGAAGTTTTCAGCCGATCATGCGGACAGCATCGCTGAAATCGATCTTAACCCGGTCTTCGTGCATGACGACGGCGCGGGCGTGACGGTGGCGGACGCGCTGATCGTGAAGCGAGCCGCTTGCTAACTGTGGTGGTGCAGCGCTACCCGTCGGCGGGGGGGGCCGAACGTGCGACCGGAAAAACCCGCTCTTGCATCGAGCGCCCTGGTGCGCCAGATGAGGGCTATGGCACCGCTTCCGACATACGACCAAATTCGCGACGATTTCAGCTTCCTCGACAACTGGGAAGACCGGTACCGCTATGTGATGGAGTTGGGGCGCGCGCTGCCGCCGCTGGACGCGCAACTGCGCACGGAACAGAACAAGGTGCGCGGCTGTGCCAGTCAAGTCTGGCTGGCCAGCCGATTGATCGGCGATCAGGGCGCACGGACGTTGCATTTTGACGGCGACAGCGACTCGCAGCTGGTTCGCGGGCTGGTGGCAATACTGTTCGTGCTGGTGCAGGACCGAACGCCGGCGGCCATTCTGGCCGTCGATCCCCAAGCAGCATTTGCCGAGCTTGGTCTTGGCGAACATCTGACTCCGCAGCGATCGAACGGGTTCGCCTCGATGGTGGCGCGCGTCCGGGCGGATGCCGGGGCGGCCGGGCTGTGAGCGTCGACGTCATCGCGGCGGCTCATCCTGACGCGCCGGGATGGAGCCTCGGGGCTGACAAGCCGACGGCGTTCGCGCATGGCCTGGCGGTGCTGCTGTCGACGCCTGGCGTTGTGCTGTTTCTGACCGCACTGGGGTTCGGTACGCTGGTGCGTGACGCCAGCATGACCCTCGGCCACGCGGTATTTCTGTCGCTGGCGATGTACGCGCTGCCGGCGCAGGTGATGGTGGTCGACCAGTTGCAGCGCGGCGCGACGCTGCTGGCCGTTGCCTTCGCGGTGACGTTGACGGCGGTGCGCCTGCTGCCGATGACCGTGTCGCTGCAACCTTACATCCGGGCGCGCGAGGGATCGCGGCTGGCGCAATTCGCAGCCGTGCATTTCATCGCCATCACCGCCTGGATCGAAGGCAATCGGCGTCTGCCGGCGCTGCCCGAACGGCTGCGGCTGGCGCATTTCTACGGCATCGGCTTCGGCATGGTGGCTGCGACTTCCAGCGGATCAGCGGTCGGGTACGTGCTGGCCCAGCGCATGCCGCTGATATTGCAGGCGGCGCTGCTGTTCATGACGCCGAGCTATTTCCTGCTGTCGACGATGGCGGCTGCAGGACACCGGCGCGATTGGATCGCCATTGTGCTCGGCGGCGCATTGGCTCCGCTCGTGTACGTCTGGATGCCGGCGGCCGATCTGCTGATTGCGGGGCTGGTCGGCGGTAGCGTGGCTTATCTTGCAGGGCGGAGCACGACATGAACGCCGCTTTGCAGGACGGCTATGGCGGTTATCTCGTGCTGTCGGCGATCGTGCTGCTCGCCCATGAGCCGTGGCGTTGGCTGGGGTTCGCACTCGGTCGCAACATCAAGGCCGACGGGGAGGTGTTTTTGTGGGTCCGCGCGGTGGCGACGGCGCTGGTTTCGGGAATGGTGACGAAACTCGTCTTGCTTCCGGCGGGTACGCTGGCTTCGGTGCCGCTGGCGGTGCGGGGCGCGGCGCTGGTGGGTGGCATTGCGATTTATACGGCGACACGGCGGAGCCTGGCATTCGGTGTCGGTGGTGGCTCGGCGATCCTGGCGCTGATCGAATGGCTGCGAGCGGGCGTCTGGTAACGGTTGCCGGCCCATCCTACCGACAGTCAAAAATATTGACCGCTGGTCGCGCTCCGGCGTCGACTTAGCGTTGCCGTGCCGCGCGGGCGGCGCTCGACCAATCAGTTATGACATCGGGGGCTGCGCCCCGCGGCACGGCCGCCGACGGGACGGCGCCGGTGGCGGCCGGCGCCGCACTCGACGCGCGCGACGCATCGATCTTGGCTGCCGGCGACGGTCGATCCGAGCATGGCGTGATGCGATAGCTGTCGGGCGTCAGTTGCTGGGTTTCGCGCAGAATGCCCGGCACGATGCCCGAAAACGGATTGATCAGCACCTCTGGGTTGCCCATCGGTCCCTGCACTGCAAAGGTGATGCCGAAAATACCCTCGCCCTTCGGGCCGGCCAGTAGTTGGCCCAGCACCGGTAGTCCGCCGAGCGCGCTGTTCAGGCCCGACAACGGAATATAGGTGCCGCCGATCTGCAAGCGTTGCGATTTGAAGTCTGCCTTGCCCCGCGCCCGCGCGCCAATCAACGGGCCGCGAATCTCCACGTCGTTCATGACGAACTGCCCGCAGCCGAGTGAAAACGGCAGCACCATCCACTCGAAGTCGATGCGCTCGCGTACCACTTTTTTGCGGGTGCCGCGATTGGTCGTCGACTGCCCGTCGCCGTTCTGGAACACTTCGCTGACGACCTGGTCACCGAACACGAAGAAACTGTTGGCCTTCAGCGTGCCGCTGCGTTCGCGGCCGTCGAGCGCCAGGTCCAGGTTCATATCGCCCGCATTCGCGTTCGGATAAAAGCCGATCGCCTTGAAGGTTTGGCCGGCGTCGTCGGAGGTTGCGGTGAGGGTGCGGTCGCTGCCGTGCTGGCTGCGGATTCGCGCTTCGAAGCTCTTGCCGGTTTCATACTTCGCCGACACGTCGAGCGCGGTGATCTTTTCGTTGCCGGTGTCATTTCGCTTCTGCAACTTGAGGCGCACGCTCTTCAGATTGGTATCGTTAAAACCCAGCACCGTGTCGATCTCGGCGGTCAGGTCGAGGCCGGGCTTGTCCTTGGGCACGATCTTGGGTTGGTTTTGCACATTAAACAGCTCGCGGAACAGGTCGTGACCGTCGAACGTGGCGCTCTTGGCATGCACGTCCCAGATGCGGTCAGCGCGCAATTGGCCCTGCACGTCGACGCGCGAGATCGTGTTCAAGGATAAATCCGGAAACGTAAATTCGCGGGTCTTGCCGTCGGGCCCGAGCACGATTAGCCCTTCGGCGGCGATCGTGTCGCCGGCGATTTTGAAGTTGCGCAATTCGGTGCGTCCGGGCACGGGGCGCGCGACGTCGAATTGCAGCCGCGCCGCCACCCCGGGTGCCTTGCGGAATGCAACGCTGTCGAGCGTCAATTCAGCCTTCGTCAGATCGGCGTCGAGCCGGGCTTGA
>JANXYD010000049.1 GCA_025350265.1 Hyphomicrobiaceae bacterium
ACGCGGCCACGGGGCCGTAAGTGGCGCAGGGCCTCGACGCCGCAACGCAGCTGAAACAGCACGCGCTGTTGCAAACCAGGTAATAGGGTGGCGTCGAGAAATAAACGCAATCAACAGCAGAGCGCGGCGGAAGCCGCACATAGACTACCGGCCCGTCGCGAGCGGGCCTCGCAGAAACCTGGCCATGCCGCGCTCTGCTCCCCGCAGTTTCATCAACGGCACGATCGCTGAGATCGGGGCCGCCAAAAGTGTTGGTGCTGCGTGCTGGCAATACAGTCATTCGTGGTTGTAGCTGCCCCGCTCCCCACACGCCCGCTCCCCGTTCGCGCGGAGAGCGCTTGCGGGGAGCGGGAAGCGCTCGGGCGAGATCAGGTTACAGCCGCTGAGGTGCGGATGCCCCAGCGCAGGCGGGCGGAGCGGGCGCGCGGATTGAGCGCGCATTCGGCTGCTGTCGGCGCGATCGCACGGGCTACTTCCAACTCAAAAGTGGGCGGCGGGCCGGTGTCGACGGGTGCCGGGCCATGGCGCGAGCCCTGGGGCGTGCGACCGGAGCGGGTGCGGAAGAAATCCTTGACGATGCGATCCTCAAGCGAGTGAAAGGTGACCACCACCAACCTGCCGCCAGGCTTCAGAATGCGTTCGGCGGCGTCGAGGCCCCGCCGCAATTCGCCCAACTCGTCGTTGACGTAGATGCGCAGCGCCTGGAACGTGCGGGTGGCGGCGTGACGGCCATCGATTTTCGGCGTCTTGAGCACGCGGCAGATGAGATCGGCCAACTGCTTGGTGCGGGTGAACGGGGTCTTGGCGCGGTCCATGACGATGGCGCGGGCAATCTGGCGCGAGCGTCGTTCCTCGCCGAACTGAAACAGGATATCGGCCAGCGGATCGGCATCGAGCGTGTTGACGATGTCGGCAGCGGATAGGCCAGCGTGGAGGCCACTCTGCGACATGCGCATATCCAGCGGCCCATCGGACTGGAACGAGAAGCCGCGCTCGGGCTGGTCGATCTGCATCGACGAGACGCCGATATCGAGCACGACGGCGTCGGCGGAGCAGGCCGGATCGGAGGCGCGGACGACGGCGTCCATGTCACTGAAAGGCGTGCCGACGAGCCGCAGACGGCCCTCATAACTTGTCAGCAGAGGCGCGGCTGCGGCTGCAACGGTCGGATCGCGGTCGAGCGCCAGAACGTGACACGCGGCAGCGTCCAAGATGGCGCAACTGTAGCCACCCGCGCCGAAGGTGCCGTCGACGATCAGCTGGCCGTCGTGCGGGGCGAGCGCCAACAGCACTTCAGTCAGCATCACCGGCCGGTGGGGACGCTTCGGCGCGTCGGCCTCGGAGAGCGCATCGGCGCCCGGTGGTTTTATCGATTTTCTGCTCATGTGCCCGACGCTGCATCATCGGGGCCACCCGCGCCAGTCCCGGCGACGCCCGGCCGTTGGTTCAGTGCGAACAGCTTGCGCGTTTGCCGGACTTTTTCGCGCGCGCGGGCGCGGCGCTCTTCAAAGCGCTCGGGGGCCCAGATTTGAAACTTCTGCCCAAGACCGACGAAGGTGACCTGGGTTTCGAGCCCCGCATGGGCGCGGAGGCTTTCAGGAATGACGATGCGTCCGTCCCCGTCGATCGAGAGCAACTGGACGTCACCGTAGAGCGCGACAGACAACTCGTCCCGCTCGTCTGAATAATCCGGCAGACCTGCGAGAAGCCCATCGATCGTGACCGCAAGGCTTTCGCCGCCTGCATCGAGCGCCGCAGCATCGAGCGCGGGGTAGCAGTAGATGCTGGGCTGTGCCCCGTGCGATCCGACTGAAGATTGGCGTTCCAGCACGGCGCGGAATGGCGCAGGAATTGAAACACGGCCTTTGGCATCAAGGCGGTTCGTGAATGTCGAGACAAAGCGGTCCATCTCCCGTTGCAGCCCTTCCAGAACTCACGAGACAGACATCGACAGACGGACGTGTTGCAACATCGCTGATAGCAAAGCGGTGCAGGACAGCCGTTACCCCCGGCTCGGCAAATCACTCCGTGGGTATGCATGGGATTACATGGGAATGAATGGATTTCAATGGAGCATGGGGTTATCAACAAGCAGGAACGGGCGTTGTGGCAGCTTGGACACGCTTGGTCAGCTTGCGCGTGCCCGCGCACCGCGCAGCCGTGCGAACATCCGATCCAGCCAAGGCGACCGGGCACCGGACGTGCCGACGATGGACGGGTTGTTGCCAAGGAAGGTCAGGAAGTTGAGACGGTCGAAAGTCTTTTCGGCCATCCGATAGGCGACGGCTGCAGCGATCAGGCAAGCCGCAAAATAGCCCATGCCATAGAAGTCTTCGCCGAGGATCAGCGAGAGGGCCGCAAGACCGGCGTTGAGGGCCAAGAACAGTGCCTGTAAAATCAGATAGCGGCGGCGGCGGTCGAAAAACAACAAGACCGACGACGCGGCAATGAAGACGAACTGGAAGACCGCGCCGAGCGCACCATAGCGCAAGATGGCGATCTGGCGGAACTGCAGGCCAAGCGCGTCGATGATGATCGGCGCTGTCAGAATGACGATAGCCGCGAGGCCGGCAAGGGAAACGGTGATCAGAACCAAGTGCTCGAGCGTGTAGCGCTGCAACTTCCGACGGGCGGCTTCGATCTGAGCCAGCGTGCCATGGTTGGAGACGGTGGCGAAATACTGCTGATAGCGATCGAAAAAGCCTGTCTCCAGGCTAAGTACGAACGACGACAGCGCCGGCACAATCACCAGCGAAGCGATGAACATCGTGCTGTCGTAGGCCGGCGCATGCAACAAGCCATTGTCGAGGCGGCTACCTTCGGACGACAGCCAGAAGACAACCTTGTCTGCCCACACACCCGCCGTGCCGAGGAAGCTACCAATCATGAGGCGCTGATAGCGACCCGCACCAGTGCGCAACGTGGCGAGGCTACCGGCAATCGGCCCCGGCGGTTGGGGAAACGTGGCGAAGATGCGGCCAGTGAGGCCGAAGAACGTGACCGTCAAGCCGGAGGTGAAGGCCCAAGCCATGCTGGCCGCTTCGAGACCTGCGACTGCCACGCCGATGGTCGCCACAACAGCGACAGCCAGGCCGACGATGAACGACAACGTCACGCCGCGATAGTCGCGCACCGCGCCGCAAAACGCTAGCGCCACCCAGATCAGCGCCACCAGCATCGACGCGCCGGCAAGCGCGATGGCGGCGCTTGCTTCCACGTGCAACAGCACGACTTCGGCGAGCACGCCGAGAAGGATCGGCGGCAGCGCCGCAACGTAACTGGCGAGCAATAGCCCGCGCACATCCTGCGGGCGCTTCAGCCACAACGCATCACCAACCAACCGCGTCGCGACGATGCTGACGGGCGCCGCCATCACCAGCGAGGTCGCGAAGGCATAAATGACGATGGCGCGGAAGTTCGCGAGCACG
>JANXYD010000068.1 GCA_025350265.1 Hyphomicrobiaceae bacterium
CGGCAGGTTGACCGAGCCGTTCTCCGCCACCTGCACCGTTTTCGAAAGCTCCGGCACCTTGAACACCGACACCTCCAGCACGTCCAGCGGGCCGATCTTGTAGCCGGGGTTGCCCGGCGTTATCGCCGCCACCACCTGCACGGCCCGCCGCCGCCCGGCCTCCCCCGACACATCGGCCGGCGCGGAACCGGTGAGTGGGGCGGGTTTTGCTTCGGCTAGCTTCGGGCTTGCCTGACTGGTGGTGGCTTGGCCGGGCACGGCGCGAATTTTGCCGTCCGCCATTGCAGGTTGAACCGTCTCACTATCCGTCGGCTTCAATACACCGGATTTCAAGGCTGTGGTTGCAGCTTCATTTTTTTGCCCCGCATCGGACAAAAGCGTTTGTGAATCAGTGGTCAGCGATGCGCCACAACCGCCCAAAGAGGCCGTCACCGCCATGGCTATCATACAGTGACTCCAGCCAGTCGGCCGTACGGTAAACATCAGTTAACGCCCCAACCCATTGCAATGATCCGTCAATTGAGCATGCACTTCAATGCCGACACGCGTGCCGCAAGGCAGAATACACTACCGTTATCGTTATCCTGAAAACGCATATTTACCAAGCAGGATGATGCCGTTTTTGCCGCTTGCGACGGTTGGCGGCGCAATCGACGCAGCGGTCCCTCCAGTGATCCAATTGTTACGTGTCAAAACGTAGGCGGATTGCGATAGTCGCCAAAATATCACACTCTCGGCGGTCGATCATGGAGCCGCAGCGCTGCCTTTGACGCAGTTGCGGTGGTCGCCGGCAAGCCGTATCGCTTGTACCCCATCGAGGCGCGGTGCGGCGACAAGGTTCGACAGCATGAGGACCACGATCAGGTTTATCTACAGGGGCCGCGTCGTCAGCGTCGGCGTAGCTGAAGCTGAGATGCCGCTGCTCGATTGGCTTCGGATCGAGCAACGGGCGGTCGGCACCAAGGAAGGCTGCGGCGAGGGCGACTGCGGCGCGTGTACGGTGGTGCTGGCGCGCACGGTCGACGGCGCAATCAATCACACAGCCGTCAACGCCTGCATTCTGTTGCTTGGCCAGGTGGACGGCGCAGAACTCGTCACAATCGAGGATCTGTCGCGCGGGCCGAACGCGCTGCATCCCGTGCAGACAGCGATGCTCGAACATCATGGATCGCAGTGCGGGTTCTGCACGCCGGGCATCGTCATGAGCCTGTTCGCCCAGCATCAGGATGCCCAGCGGCCGCTCTCACGCGATGCGGTGTGCGATCAACTGGCCGGCAATCTATGCCGCTGCACGGGGTATCGGCCGATTATCGATGCAGCGCTCCAGGCGGCCACGCAGGCCCCCGTCGCGGCGCGCAACGCGGCAACGCTAGCCGATCTCGATGCGCTGGCTGATGCCGACGATCTGTTTGTCGGCAGTGATCACCGCTTCTTTGCAGCACCCGCGTCTGAGGCATCGCTGATCGACCTGATCCGACGCTTTCCTGATGCGCATTTGGTTGCGGGGGCGACCGATATCGGCCTCACCATCACAAAGTCGTTGGCCGATCTGCGTCGCATCGTCTGGCTCGGCCGGGTGCGCGGGCTCGATCGATGGACGCGGTTGGACGACGTCCTCGATATCGGTGCCACGGTGACGATTGCGCATGCGGCCGCAGCGCTCGCCGGCCTCGCCGACGATCTGGCCGAGATCGTCAGGCGGTTCGGTTCGGCGCAGGTGCGCAATACCGCGACCGTCGGCGGCAATATTGCCAACGGCTCACCCATCGGCGATCTCGCACCGTGTCTGATCGCGCTCGCTGCGCGCGTCGAATTGGCGGGGCCGCGCGGCATGCGATCCCTGCCGCTCGAAGATTTTTTCGTCGCCTACTTGCAGCAAGCGCGGCGGCCCGACGAGTACGTGCGCCGTGTCATCGTACCTGTGCCGTCGCCTGAAACCGCATTCCGCGCCTATAAGATCAGCAAGCGCCGCGACGAGGATATTTCGGCCGTGCTGGCAGCCTTCGCCTTCACGATCGACAGCGGGGTCGTAACGGCTGCGCGGATGGCATTCGGCGGCATGGCGGGCATCCCGGCGCGAGCCACAAAGTGCGAGGCGTCGTGTGTCGGGCTCAGGCTCGACCAGCAGTCCGGGTGGGACGCGGCGCTCGCGGCACTGGACGCGGAATTTACGCCGATCAGCGATCATCGTGCGAGCGCGGACTATCGCCAGCGGGTGGCGCGCAACCTGCTGCGGAAGGCGCTGATGGACTTGGCGGGCGACGGACGTGCCGACGTGGGGGGCCGTGCTCAGCGCGCGGCACACGTGCAGTCGCATTGAGCCGGGAGGCAATGGGTGGCGGACATATCAATAGTACTGCGGGATGCGACTGATGATGGCGCATTCGATGTCGTGACCCGCTCGCACGCCCACGATTCGGCGCATCTGCATGTGACGGGAGCTGCAATTTACGTCGACGATATCGGCGAGCCCGCAGGCACCTTGCACATCGCCTGCGGCTTGTCGCCCGGCGCGTGCGGCACCATCACGACGCTGAACTTGGAGGCGGTGCGACGCGCGCCGGGGGTCGTTGCCGTGCTGACGGCGCAGCATGTGCCGGGGCGGAATGATATCTCGCCGGCGCTCGGCGACGAACCGATGCTGGCCGAAACGGCGGTCATGTTTCACGGCCAGCCGGTGTTCGCCGTCGTCGCGACGTCGCGGTTGGCCGCTCGACGGGCGGCGCTGCTGGCCATCGTCGAAATTGCCGAAGCGCCTGCAGTATTGACGATCGAGGACGCAATCGCGGCCGATGCGCGGGTGCTGCCGGATTATGAGTTCAGGCGCGGCGATGCGACGAGCGCGCTGTCGGCGTCGGCGCACCGGCTGCACGGGCAATTGCGGATCGGCGGTCAGGAACATTTCTATCTCGAAGGCCAGGTGGCGCTGGCGGTGCCGGGCGAGGCGGATCAGATGACCGTCTACGTCTCAAGCCAGGATCCGGCCGAAGTGCAGCATATAACCGCACGCGTGCTCGGCGTGCCGGAAGCGGCCGTCATCGTCGAGACGCGCCGGCTTGGCGGCGCGTTCGGCGGCAAGGAGAGCCAGGCGTGTCAGTGGGCGGCGATCGCGGCGGTCGCGGCACGAATGACGGGTCGGCCGTGCAAGTTGCGGCTGGATCGGGACGATGATTTCTCAGCGACCGGCAAGCGACACGATTTCCGCGTCGATTGGCAGGTCGGATACGACGACGACGGACGGCTGCGGGCGTTCGACGTGATGCTCGATGCGCGCTGCGGGTGTTCGGCGGATCTTTCCGGCGGCGTCGTCGACCGGGCGATGTTTCATGCGGCGAACGCGTACGATACCGGCGACGTGACCATCGCTTCGCGCCGCTGGCGCACCAATACCGTTTCCAACACGGCGTTTCGAGGGTTCGGCGGGCCACAAGGCATGATGGCGATCGAGCGCGCGCTGGACGCGATCGCGCACGCGCGCGGCATCGATCCGCTCAAGGTGCGCAAGGCCAACCTCTACGCGCCGGGTCGCGATACGACGCCGTATGGCATGCGCGTGGACGATCCGGGCGTCTGCCTGCGCCTGATCGAGGATCTCGAAGCCAGCGCCG
>JANXYD010000078.1 GCA_025350265.1 Hyphomicrobiaceae bacterium
GTCGGCGTCGCTTGGCTGCCGCGCAGCACGATGTCGAACTGATAGCCGAGCGCCCAGTCGGGCTTCGTCACGTCGAGATCGAAGCGGCAGATCATGCGCTCGCGGGCTTTGGCATCGGTCACGGAATTGAAGATCGGATCATACGGCATCAGCGGATCGCCGGGAAAATACATCTGCGTCACGATGCGCGAGATGAAGCTCGGGCCGAACAGCGAGAAGTGGACGTGATTGGGCCGCCACGCATTGGGATGATTGCCCCACGGATAGGCCCCCGGTTTGATCGTTACGAACCGATAGCGGCCCTCCGCGTCGGTCACCGCGCGGCCGGCACCGGTGAAGTTCGGGTCGAGCGGGGCCGGATGCTGGTCAACGACGTGCACATAGCGGCCGCCAGCATTCGCCTGCCAGATTTCCACCAACGTGTTCGCCTGCGGCCGGCCGTCTTCGTCCAGCACGCGGCCGGTGACGATAATCCGCTCGCCGATCGGTTCGCCCGTGTGCTGGGTGGTCAGATCGAATTCGTTGTCCGCCACCGCGTCGTGGCCGTAGATCGGCCCGGTCAATTCAGACAGCGTGTGCGGCATCAAAATCAGCGGCTTCTGCGGGTGCCGTTTGGCGGTTGAGCGGTAGCCGGCATAATCATAGGCCGGGTGCACAGTCGTACTGGAGCGCGGGTAAATGAGCGTCATGGGGGCGTCTCGAAAAATAGGACGGGTCGAGTCTCAGTTTGCTGTATCCGACGCCTGAGCGATTGTCACGGGGGGGGCCTGAGTTGGAGCGTGGAGCGTGAATCGAACCCGCGTCGTCAGGGTGGAATCCTGACATTCTACCATTGAACTACCCACGCCTGCTTTGCGCCAAGCATAGCATGGAGATGGCGACCGGGCTAACCGTTGTTCGCTCATGGATCGAGTGACCCGACGTAAGCGGCGACCGCAATCATGTCATCGATCGAAAGTTTTTCGACCGTCGGCGTCATCAAGGCGCTGGTACTTCCGGTGCGCACGCCATGCTGAAAATCATAGAGCTGGCGCATGAGATACGTTGGCGACCGGCCGGCGATCCGCGGGATTAGTCCGTTGCCTTTCAGGTCTGGCCCGTGGCAGAGGCTACATTGCACTGAGCGGCCGTCGCCGCCGGTTTTAGCGAGGAATTCGCCTTTGGCGATACTTCCCGGTGGCACGTAGGCAGTGAATTGCGAACGTGGGTCGCGAAGTTCGAATTGCGCCACGTCATCCGGCATCTCGACAATGCGCTGGCCCAGTGGCTCGGTGCCGCCCTCCGGCCGCTTCACGAAAAACAGGCGGGCGATATAAGTCATCGGCACGGTATCGCTTTCCACGACCTTAATGATGTGCTTGGGCTTCAGCACCGCAAAATACTCCGCCGCTGCCTGCACCTCTGCGTCCGTCATCGCCTTGGCCGCGGCGGTCATGAGCACAACGGCGCTCCGTTGCGGCCCGGAAAACTTTCGCGCGCCGCTCTTGAAGTCGGCTATCTGCTGCTTGAAGTAATCGGCGTTAAGGCCAGCGAGGCTTGAATTTTCAGGCCCGCCAGTTCCTTCCGTACGATGGCATGAGGCGCACGCCCGTACATCGGGCTTACGACCGAGTGCCACGACTTCGGGCATGGACCCGTGATCCTCAGGATGCCAATCCGGCGCAAAGAAGAGATCCCGTGCCTGCTTCCAGCTGAATGCGGCGGTGCTGCCAGCTACCCGCTGCGGCACGTCGTCCGCCACAGGGGCGATGAAATCTGGTGCCCATGGGTAAGCCCACGCTGGAAACGACACGGCCTGTGCCGGTGGGGCGGGCGCACCGCTCGTCGCTTGAGCACATGCAATGTCAACATGAGCGGCAGCCGTTACAAGCAATATGAAACAGCACGTGCGTGCCAGTAAAACGACGCCCATAAATCTCCCCCGGACGAATCAAACAGGCATTGCAGGCAACAGCAGTTGGCAAAGCGTCATGCGGCAGCAAACGAAACGGCTCCGCCCACAATCGGCTCCGCCGCCGATGTCTGCGGTCACCTTACGCACGAATGGAGTCGGCGACAATAAATAATGCCTGCGCGGAGTGGCGGTTCATCACGTTTTTTGTGTGCGGAGCAACCCGTCCTTGCCCGCCTGCAGGTAACCCCCGCCGACCCGCGCATGCGACCGCAGCTTCGCAGCGTTCAACCCGGCGATGGCGTCTATGAAGTTGGCGGTGAAGGTGCCCGGTCCCGCCGACGTGCGTGCCGCCAATTCGCCGCACACACCGAAGGCGAGGACGGCGGCGGTGGTGGCAACAACCGCATCGGGTTCAACGGCGGCGCAGGCGGCGATCAGGCCACCAAGTGCGCAGCCCAACCCCGTCACCTCGGCCATCCACGCGTGCCCGTTGGCGATCCAGATCTCGCCGTTTTGCACGCTGTCGCTCTCGCCGTCACAGCGTTTGTCGCCCCGTGAAATCCAATCGGTCGCGCCGGTTTTAACGCGCGTCGCGCTCGGCGGCAGCGGCAAAGCTGCAAGTTCGGCCGCGTTGCCTTTCACGATCAGCGGGCCGGCCGCGATGATCCGTAACGCCAATGCCATGCGCAGCGGCGAATGCTCGACAAAGACGGGGTCGAGCACGCGTGGCAAGGCGCGCACGCGTGCATCGTCCAACAGGCCGGGGATAGCTTCGATTCGGGCTGCGTCGATCGTGCCGAGGTTGAACAGCACCGCATCCGCGCTGGCGGTCATGGCGACCACTTCGGCCGGGTGCGTCGCCATGGAAACCCGCGCGCCGGCAGCCAGCAAGACGTTGGCGGTGATCTGCTGCGCCACGGTGTTGGTGAGGCACTGGACGCGGGGCGCGCGCTTCCGCAGCGCGGCAAGCACCGCTATGGCGTCATCGACGATGCCCGCGCTCAGGTCTTGCATAGGGCTCAATCCGTGCGCTGCAAGAACGCCTTGATCACGTCCTGCGTGGCGGCATCGCGCAGCAGCGGCGCGTGGCCTTCATCGGGTACCGTGTGGGCCACCAGGTTTGGATGCCGCTTGATCATGTCGCTGACGCTTTGTTCAGACAGCAGGTCCGACCTGCCGCCGCGCAGCGCCAGCACCGGCACGTGCGCCAGCGCGCCGAACTGCTTCCACAAGGGCGGCAGCGGACCGTCCGGCAGCATCAGCGTTTTAGCGAGCGCTGGATCGTACGCGGGCACGGGTTTGCCGTTGGCCTCGTTGAACCACTGCCGCGCCAGCACGGCGGCATCATCCAACGTCATCAACGGAAAGTGCTGGCCGCTCATATCCAGGGTCATGCGCGCAGCTTCGGCCCAGTCGATCGGCACGGGAATGCGGCCGACGTACGCCATGATGCGCGCCAGGCCGTTGCGCTCGATCACCGGGCCGACGTCGTTGAGGATGGCCGCGCCGATCGCCGAGGGGCGGGCGGCCGCCATCGTCATGGCTAGGATGCCGCCGCGCGAAGTGCCGAGCACGGCCACGTGATGCACATCCAGGCGAGTAAGGAAATCGAGCGCGTCGGCGGTTTCGACGGGCACGGAATATTTGTTCCAGTCTGGGTCGTGATCGGAGGCACCGCGGCCGCGACTGTCGAGGGTGTAAACGTCGCGCGGCGCGGTTGCGTCGTCAGCCAGCGCCATGGCGATATCGTGGAAATCGCGCGAATTGCGGGTCAGCCCGGGCAAGCACAAAACAGCACGGCGGCTGCTCGGGTGCGTTGCCGGATAGTGCCGGCCGTAAAGCCGCAAGCCGTCGCGCATCGTGGTGGTCAGGTCATGCCAGGCGTTAGCTTTATCTGCCGTCGAGTTCGCCGAAGTCATCTGGGTCGGTTCCGATCAGTTTTGCGCGGCAGGCAGGCTTGTCGGCGCTGACCGTCGAGGTGGCGCGATCGCGACCCGATGCAGGTCGGCTGTCAGCCGCAAGGCATCGGCTTCCCCGCCGAGGCGCGCGCGATAGATCTGCATATTCGACAGCACCTTTTGTACATATTCGCGGGTTTCCTCGAAGGGAATGCGATGGATCCAGTCGACCGCATCGGCGTTGGCCGCGCGCGGGTCGCCGAATTCCTTCATCCACTGCCGCGCCCGCCCGGGGCCGGCGTTATAGCCGGCGATGGTCAGCACGTAGGAACCCTGGAATTCGTCCATGCGGTCGGCGATGTAGGCCGAGGCCATCATGGCGTTGTAGGCGGGATCGCGTGACAGCCGATCGATCTCGCATTTGACGCGGTAGTCGTGGCAAACGTGCTGCGCGGTCACCGTCATGACCTGCATCAGGCCGCGCGCGCCGGCACCCGACAGAATAGTGGTGTCGAACTCTGATTCCTGCCGCGTTATGCTGAGAATAAGTGCGGGCTCTGGCGGCGGACGCAGCGCAGGATAGGCCGGCATGGCGTTGATGGGGTAGGCATACATCAGCAGGTTGAATCCGCGCGCGATGGCGGATTTGCCGATGCGAACGCCCATTTGTGGGTCGCCGAGCGCCTCGGCCAAGTGCGCCAGCAATCCCTGTTCGGCCTCGGTTTCGAGCGTCTGGCCGAGTTTGATCAACAGCGCGCGTGTGACGCTCTGATCGAGATTGGATTTGCGGCTGAGCACGGCCGCGCGCACCAGTTCATTGGCGTTGAAGCGGGCCGCCTGCTCGGGCGTTGGCGTGTTCGGCGGGGTGATCCGAATCACGGTTTGCTTCGGATCGAGTTCGAGGCGTGCGAGCTGGCCGTAGAACGTGTCGACGTTGCGTGCCGCGCGTTCGAGCGGCGCGCGCATTTTGTCCGGCGATTTCTGCGCCTCGAAGGTGCGGGCCAGCCAGTAGCCGGCCTTGGCGCGTGATAGCGGGCCGTCGGCAACCGCTTCGAGTGCTGCAAAGTGCTGTTCGGCAGCGATCGGATCGTTGAGGTAGCGAAGAGCGATCCAGCCGGCCAGGAACGTCTGGTCCTTGGCGGGATTGACGCTGAGTTGCCCGGCCGCTTTGACGATGTCGTAGGCGTTCTTGGGTTTACCGCTTTTCAACGCGTCGTAAGCAGCCATACGGCGCTCTTCCCACCATTCATCCAGATTTCCGGCGGTTTCGGCGTCGATCGGTGCCTCGCGCAGAATTTTCCACGCGGCGTCCTGTCGCCCGCCACGGCGATTGGCTTGTGCCATCTGGAATGCCAGTCCCCAATCGGCCTTGGGACCGCTCGTCGCGTCGGCTGGAAGGGCGGCAAGCAGCGCGTCGGCGCCCGGTTGGCGTAGGTACGCCGCTAGGCGGGCATCGGCTTTGCGGCGTTCGCTGTCACCGAGATAAGGCAACACCCGGCGCGCGACATTGGCGCGATCGTTGCGATCGGTGGACCAGCGGGTGTTGTCGATCATGTAGCGGTCGAAGCGGGCCTTGTGGTCACCCTCGCCCAGCAACTTCTTGAACCGGTCGAGAAAACCGTTTTCCAGGCTGCCGGGAATGTCGCTGCGTCGCCACGCGGCACGCGCCAATTGCGTGGCCTGCGCTTCGTCGCCTTCGGCCAGATAGGCGGATGCCAAGGCCGCCATGCCGATTCCGGTCTTCGGAGCACCCTTGTCGAAGAACGCCTTGATATCGCGCACGCTGCCGCCGCCAACGAACAATTGCTCCTCGGCGCGCTGGGTCATCAGATCGCGGCTCGGCCAGTTCGGGTTCTGCTCGATGAACGCCTTGATGTCGCGTGCGCTGCCGCTGCCGCCTCGGGCCAGTGCCCAGTCGATCAATTTGCGCGCGGCGGGCTCCGTCAACTGGTCGCGCAGCGCGCGCGTCTGCTGCAGATTGGCTGTCGAGGCCATGGCGTCGCGCAACCGGGTGGCATCGGCGAGCGAGGGCTGGGCGTCGCGCACCGGCGCGATCAGGGCGTCGAAGCGTGCGACGTGTGCGATTTCGGCGGCCAGCAGGGATGGGGCCGGAATGGCTTCGGTTGGCGTCGGCGCGGCGGATGTCGCTGGCTGCGGGGTGCCGGGGTTGCGCAGTGGTGTCGTGGCCGGTGCCGGCAACACGCGGGTCACGGGGGCCGCCGCCTGTGTGATGTCGGGCGACGTTTCCGGCTGGGCGACCGGCGGCATGACCGGCAAGGCTGCAGCCTGCGGCGGCGACGGCTCAGGCAGTGTTGGCGGGGGCAGCGAGGCGATGAGCGGGGGCGGCGTTGTTGCCGAAGGTTCGTTCGGTTGGCTTGCGGATGGAACAGCTTGCGGCGGCCGCGTGGCGGCCTGTGAAAATTCCGGTGCAGGCTCAGGCAGCGTCAGCGCGGCGAAGGTGTTCTGTAAGGCACCTGCGGCAAGCGGCACCACCAGGAGCCCGCCGAACGCCACCAGATTGAACAGGGAAGACGTGGCGTACGCACCGCGTTTGGCCAACCCCGGGGGGGGCCGGCGTCGGCTGGCTGGTCCGGCCGGAAGTTCGCTCACCACGGCCGTGGTGATCGTCCCGTCGATGGCGGGTGCTTCAGCTGGAGCAGTCACGGCGAGCGTGCCGGCGGGCCGCAGCTCTGGGTCATCGATAGCTTGCAACGCCCCACCCTCGATCGGCACATCAATGACTACGGCTCGGCGCGGTGCCGATTCCGGCAAGACCGGGATCAAGGGCGTTGCAGTCGTCTCCGGTGTCGATTTCACGTTTTGCTCCGCCGCCGCATAGCCTTCGCGTGCACGAAAGCACACCGTCTCGCACCCACCACACAGTCCAGCCCGGTTTGTGGCTTGAACCCCTGGCCAAGCGTCGCATCGATGCCCGGCGTCAAGTCGAACACGCGCCGGTCGTCACTGCGTTGCCCGGCGTCGCCATTCATCTTTTGCACCCTAGCATGGCAACGCCCGCGCGTGCAAAATACGGCTTCCGCCGCGATGGGACTTGCAATCGTCCTGCAAACGCGCTGCAACGTCACCAGCAAAGCAGAAGAATCGAGCTGGACCAAGGCGCCGTCCGGCTCGGCCCGCTCCGCCACCGAGGCTGCGGAGCGCGCATCACGGTGCGTCCTGCCTGGAGACTGTCATGCCGACCGCGACTACGAAGCCTGCGTCAAATGCTCAGGCGCAGGCCGTTTCCTGCATCAAGGGGTCCTGCACCGCGCTGATCACTCCGTTCAAGGATGGTAAAGTCGACGACGCCGGTTTCAAGCGGTTCGTCGAATGGCAGATCGCTCAAGGCACGGATGGGCTGGTCCCCGTCGGCACCACTGGTGAAACGCCGACGCTGTCGCATGACGAGCACAAGCACGTCATCGATCTGTGCGTGGCGGCTGCCCGGCGTCGCGTGCCTGTGATCGCCGGTGCGGGCTCCAACTCCACCGAGGAAGCG
>JANXYD010000455.1 GCA_025350265.1 Hyphomicrobiaceae bacterium
CCTCGCCCCTTGGGGAGAGGATGTCTGAATGACAGGTGAGGGGGTGTTTCTTCACAGGTCATTTTTCTCGCTGGTTGGTATGTGACGGTCACAACACGCTTTCCCTCATCTCTCCTTTTCTGGATGCCATGCGCGCCAACCGCTATTATTCCGGACCGCCGTCGGATCATTTCGAGGGCACACGTTTTTTCAATCCGGGCGGTGCCTCGCCGAAAGGTTTGGCCGATCTGATGCGTTGGCAGTTTGCAACGCCGTCCGCGCGCTGGCCCGACCATTTCTCAAGTCCGCATCACGATGTGCCGCCGCAGCGCGTCGAGGGACCTGACGTGCGCGTGAGCTTCATTGGGCACGCATCCTATCTGCTGCAGGGCTTGGGACAGGCGATCCTGATCGATCCGGTCTATAGCCAGCGCGCGAGCCCCATCCAGTTGGCCGGCCCCCGGCGCGTGAACCCGCCAGGCATCGCGTTTGCGGCCTTGCCGAAAATCGATACGGTCATCGTCACGCACAACCACTACGACCACATGGACATGGCGACGCTCAAGCGACTCTGGCATCGCGACCAGCCGCGCTTCATCACGCCGTTGGGTAACGACACGCTGCTGCGCCGCGGCATCGGCGACATACGGGTGTCCGCCGTCGATTGGCACCAGACCCTAACGCTCACCGATCGCGTCACGCTCGATGTCGTGCCGACGCAGCACTGGTCAGCCCGGAGCATGGGCGACCGCATGCACGCGCTGTGGGCCAGTTTCGTGCTCACATTTGGCCCACGAACGATCTATGCGGTGGGCGACAGCGGTTTGGGCGACGGCCGCACGTTTCGGGCCGTGCGTGCGCGGCATCCGCACATCGATCTGGCACTGTTGCCGATCGGGGCGTACGAGCCGCGCTGGTTCATGCGCGACCAGCACATGAACCCTGACGACGCCGTGCAAGCGCTGGACTTATGCGGTGCCAAGCGTGCGCTCGGTCACCACTGGGGTACGTTTCAACTCACCAACGAGGCGATCGACGCGCCGCCGCAGGCATTGGCCGTGGCGCTCACTGCGCGCGGCATCGAACCTGAGCGATTTGCGGCCGTGCAACCGGGCGCGGTACATATCGTCACCGGCCCCGATGCGACAGTTGAAGGATGACAGCCATGAAACTGAAACTCCACCATATCAATCTCTGCTCGTCGAACGTCGGCGCGATGGACGCATTCTATCGTTCGGTTCTCGAACTCGACCGCGAGACGACCATGCAGGAAAGCCGCGCCACTGACACCGACAGCTATGATGGCAAGGTCGCCTTTGTCACCGACGGCACCACGCAGATGCATATCGCCGCCAAGGATTTCGATGTCGGCTTCCGCACCGGGCAGATCGTCAATCCGCTTGAAAAAGGCCATATCGCCTTCCGCACCGACGATATCGCCGCATTCAAGAAGCACCTCGACGATAAGGGCATCCGCTATTCCGACTACGGCGGCTGGGCCATCAAAGGCTGGCACCAGATCTTCTTTCACGACCCCGACGGCAACGTCATCGAAGTGCATCAGGCTGAAGTGTGAGCGCCAGCAACGTGCGCGCCTGTTGTGGCGGGATCATTGTCATTGGTGGCTGTGCGCTGTTTTCGCGTCGCGTGCTTCACAGGTCCGTCAATCCGCTTTAAACGGCTGCATGCCGGCACGTATCGACACGGAGCGCGGCACGACGAAAATCGATTGGATCCTTCGCATGGCCTTTGCTCCGCGCGTCTTCTCCGGCATGCAGCCGACCGGCAACCTGCATCTGGGTAATTATCTCGGCGCGCTGGTGCGCTGGGTGGAGATGCAAGCCACCCACGATTGCGTTTACTGCATCGTCGATCTGCACGCGATCACGGCCTCCTGGCAGGACCCGCGCGAATTGCGCCAGGCGACGCGCGACGTTGCCGCCGCCTACATCGCCGCAGGCGTCGATCCGAAAAAGGCCGTGCTGTTCAATCAGAGCAAGGTGCCGGAGCATGCCGAACTGGCGTGGATCTTCAATTGCACGGCGCGGCTCGGCTGGTTGAACCGCATGACGCAGTTCAAGGAAAAGGCCGGCAAGGATCGCGAGAATGCCTCGATCGGGCTCTATGATTATCCGGTGCTGATGGCGGCGGATATCCTGGCCTATCGGGCGACGCACGTGCCGGTCGGCGACGACCAGAAACAGCATCTCGAACTGACACGCGACATCGCGCAGAAATTCAACAGCGACTATCGCGAGCAGATTGCGGCGACGGGGAAATTTGCCGACGGGCAGTTCTTTCCGCTGTGCGAACCGGTCATCATGGGGCCGGCAACGCGCGTCATGAGCCTGCGCGACGGCACCAAGAAAATGTCGAAGTCGGATGCGTCGGATCTGTCGCGCATCAACATGACCGACGATCACGACACCATCGCCCGGAAGATCCAGAAGGCCAAGACCGACGCGGACGGCATTCCATCCGAGGAGGCCGGGCTCGCCGGGCGGCCGGAAGCCGACAACCTTGTCGGCATCTATGCGGCGTTGCAGACCGTCACCAAGGCGCAGGTGCTGGCAGAATTTGGCGGGGCGCAGTTCTCGACGTTTAAGAAGGCGCTCGCCGATGTGGCCGTCGCCAAGCTGACGCCCGTCAATGCGGAGATGCGACGGCTCTCGGCCGATCCCGGCGAGATCGATCGTATTCTCGCTGACGGCGCCGCGCGCGCCCGCGCCATCGCCGGCCCGATCTTGGTGGAAACGAAAGAGCTGGTGGGGTTTTTGTAAGCCCGCAAGTTGTCCGCGGTTCGCAGTATCAATGCGAGGCGTTGCTGCCGCGGCTCACTCGGCCTTGGCCACCAGGCAATCGATCTGGCGGCGGCGCAATTCAGTGCAGACTGCGCCGGCGTTTGCTGCAGGGAAGCCGGCGAAGCGGGCGCGCCACAGCGCGCGGCCGTTGGCGTTGGTCATTTGCGTGCGCGCCTGGGCGGTGCCGATGAGGTCGGCTGCTTTGCTGCGGGCCGTCGCCAATTGACGTTCGGCTTCGGCGGCGCTGGCGTAGGCCCCGATCTGGATGTCGACGGCGGTCGAGGCTGCGATGCCGGTCGGGGGCGTGGTGCGGGCTGACTGCGGCGTGGCACTCTGCGTCCCGCCGCCGCTGAGCATGGCTGCTTGGTGCTGGAAGCTCGATGGGGGATTGCCACGCTGGGGGCCGGTGACCGGCGCGGGGGCGGGAGCGAAGCCAACGGCCATTGGTGGCTGGATCAACGGCCTGATGGCTGTGGCGGGCGGTTGAGGCCGCGCGATGACAGGGTCTGCGGGTAATGTCGTCGCAGCGGGCGCAAGCCGATAATCGGCTGAAGCGAGGCGGATCTGTGGACGCATGGCCGGCGATATTGCATCGGGCACCGAGGGCGGCGGCGTCTCCACGGTGGCGCTACGTTGCGCACGCGGCGCGATCAGCACTGGGCGAACGCGCGCGACTTCTACGGGTTTTTCAACGGGGGCGGCACTGGCTTGCGGGTTGGCGAAATTCGGCCACTCGCCCACAGCTGCATTAACGGTCGCGGCGGCCGCTAGTTGCCGTTCGGGGCGTGGCTCGAGGCGTGGCTCGGGTGCGGACGTGCGCGCGCGCGCGACAAGCGTCGTCGACGCGCGCGTGCGCGTCGAACTCGCCTTGACCATTGCCATGCTGAGCAGCGTGCGCATGGTGGCGTTGCGGCTCTGCGCGGTGACGCCACCGAAGACGGCACCGACGACGTGCTTGCCGCCGCGCTTGACGGAGGCCACCAGATTGAAGCCGGAAGCCTGCGTGTAGCCGGTCTTGATGCCTTCGGTGCCTTCGAAGTTGTTGAGCATGGTGTTGTGGTTGGCGTGTGTGCGGCCGAGGTAGTGGAAGTCACGCATGGCGAACAGCGCGTAATATTTTGGGAAGTCGTCGTGCAGGCGCAGCCCGAGCGTAACCATGTCGCGGGCGGTGGTAACCTGTTCGGTGTTGGGCAGGCCGGACGCATTCTTGAAGGTCGTGCCTTTCATCCCGAGCGTGCGAGCCTTCTGCGTCATGAGGGCTGCGAACCGTTCCTCGGTGCCGGCGATGTGCTCGGCGATGGCGATGGCCATATCGTTGGCCGACAGCGTGACCAGCGATTTGACCGCATCGATCAGGGCGATGTCGCTGTCGGGGGCGAGGCCGAGCTTGGTTGGCTGCGCGGATGCGGCGTTTGAGGAAATGGTCAGGCGGGTGTTTTCGCGCAGGCGGCCCTGCTGCATCAGATCGAAGGCGATATACAACGTCATCATCTTCGTCAGCGACGCGGGGTAGCGCGGTTCATCGGCGTTATAAGCGCTGATGACGGTGCCCGAGTTGGCATCGATAACGAACGAGGCGGGGCGGCCGGAAGCGGATGCGGTCGCAGTCCAAGCGCACAGCGCTGCCACGACAGCTGCGATGCCGAGCCGGCGTGCGCCGACAGGCGAAAGGGAGTGCCGAGGTGCACCGGAAGACGAGGCGTGGCGCGGAGTTGTGCAGACCTGCAACGTTGTCATTCAGACGTCGATCCAAAAGCCGCTCGAAGTGAACCCGACCCGCGCACCGCAAACTCGTTCGCGTGGCACACACCTGTTGCCTTGCCGCACCTTGGGGGAGCTACACTCAACTGGCCGAACGTTGCCTGCTGTTTCCGGCGCATTTGCGTCGGCAAGGACGCCGGTTATGCCGATCCTGTGACGATCGCATGGCTAAATCATAGCCGATGGCAACTGAGCAAAGGTTAACTTGGCTGCGTCGGAATGTATCATGTTGCGATGCAGCAATTCTGTTTGACTTTCTACTGCAGCGCACCTAAATGTAGTGGCAGAGCAGAAAAGTGGCATGAGGTGGCGAAAGTTTTCGCTGCAATACGGTGCCGCACGGTTTGCTCGACAGGCTTTTGAGCACACCCAAGTCAGCAACACTGTAACTGCAACCCCGGAGACCATCCATGACCAACATGATCAACAACCCGCTTTCCAACGACATGACTGCGAAGCTGCAAGATTTCCAGAAGCTCGGCCAAGTGAATGTCGAAGGCTCCATGAAAGCCGTGACCGAATGGCAGAAAAGTATCCAGACCATCATGTCCGAGATGGCCAACTATTCGAAGCGCAGCTTTGAAGACGGCACGCAGACGCTGGAAAAGCTGATGAGCGTCAAGTCGATCGATCAGGCGCTTGAAATTCAAACCAGCTTCGCCAAGCGCGCCTACGACGAATACATGCAGCAGATGAACAAGATCGGCGGCCTCTATTCCGACTTCACCAAGTCAGCGGTCAAGCCGCTGACAACTGGCTTGCAAGGTCATTGATATCGGAAATGCGGAGGGGGCGGTTTGTCTGCCCCTTCGGCATCGTCGATCGACACCGCAATTGATTTACAAGGTTCGGCTCTTGCCGGGCCTTTTTTCGTTCTTATCTACGGGATCGGTGTCGCGACTTGTCCTACGTGCGGGCACGAGCGGATTGGCTTTTGGCGGCACGCCCTTTCCACCCTCACGACCGAATACGTGTTTGCGAGGTGCGGGGCTGCCGCTAAACTGCTTTCTTCTCGCAAAATTTATGTATGGCACGACGTCATCCCGATGCCGTATTGAGTGTGTTGGACTTGATATGTGAACTGGCCGCAAGTTTGCAGTGACGTGATGCATGGTGCATCCTGGGTAACTGTGGATGCATCATAATCAACAGCGCAGAGGTCGTCCCGATGGCCGGGAAAAATGGCAATAGCGAAGATGGCGAAGGCAAGACCGGCCTCGTCACAAAAACGCGTCCCAAAACCAAGAAACCGAGCTTATACAAAGTATTACTGCTGAACGACGATTATACGCCGATGGAATTCGTGGTGCATGTTCTGGAACGGTTCTTCCACAAGAACCGGGACGAAGCCACGAAGATCATGTTGCACGTCCATCAGAAGGGGGTCGGCGTCTGCGGCGTCTTCACCTACGAGGTGGCCGAAACCAAAGTCGCGCACGTCATGGACTTGTCGCGGCAGAACCAGCATCCTCTGCAGTGCCGCATGGAAAAGGAGTGACATACCCTTGCCCGCTTTCTCCCAAAGCCTCGAAGCCGCACTCCATCGAGCTCTTGAAGCCGCCAACAAACGGCATCACGAACAGGCCACGCTGGAACACCTGCTGTTGGCGCTGATCGACGATCGCGACGCCGCCGCCGTCATGCGTGCGTGCAACGTCAATCTCGACGAATTGAAAGTGCGCGTCACCGAGTTCATCGATGGCGAATTGGAAGCCTTGGTGAAGCCCGGTTCGACCGACGCCCAGCCCACCACCGGGTTCCAGCGCGTCATTCACCGTGCCGTAGTGCACGTGCAGTCGTCTGGCCGCGAAGAGGTATCCGGCGCCAATGTACTGGTGGCCATTTTCGCCGAACGCGAAAGCCATGCCGCGTTCTTCCTGCAAGAACAGCAAATGACCCGTTTCGACGCGGTCCAATACATCAGCCACGGTATTGCCAAGCGCCCCGGTATGAGTGAACCGAAGACCGCGCGCGGATCGGAGGACGATACGTCAAATTCAGAGGGTCGCGAGGATAAGAAGGGCCAGCAGGACGCGTTGTCGACCTACTGCGTCAACCTCAACAAAAAGGCCGCCGACGGCAAGATCGATCCGCTGATCGGGCGGGAGGCGGAGGTGATGCGCACCATCCAAGTCTTGTGCCGCAGGCAAAAGAACAATCCGCTGTTCGTGGGCGATCCGGGCGTCGGCAAAACCGCGATCGCGGAAGGGCTGGCGCGTAAGATCATCCGCGGCGAGGTCCCGGAGGTGCTGCTCAACGCGACCATCTTCTCGCTCGATATGGGGCAATTGCTGGCCGGAACGCGCTATCGCGGCGATTTTGAAGAGCGGCTGAAGGCCGTCATGAAAGAGATCGAGGCGCACGAAGGCGCGATCCTTTTCATCGATGAAATTCATACCGTGATCGGAGCCGGTGCCACGTCGGGCGGCGCGATGGACGCATCGAACCTGCTGAAGCCGGCGCTGCAATCGGGCGTGCTGCGCTGCATGGGCTCGACCACGTATAAGGAATATCGGCAGCACTTCGAAAAGGACCGTGCGCTGGTGCGGCGGTTCCAGAAGATCGACGTCAAGGAGCCGACCGTCGAAGATACCATCGAGATCCTCAAGGGTCTGAAGCCGGTGTTCGAGGCCTATCACAAGATCCGCTACACCAACGAAGCCATCAAGGCGGCGGTGGAATTGTCGGCAAAATACATCAACGATCGCAAGCTGCCGGACAAAGCCATCGACGTGATCGACGAGACCGGCGCATCGCAAATGCTGGTGCCGTTGAAGGATCGCAAGAAGAAGATCACGGTCAAGGATGTGGAAGCCACGATTGCGACGATGGCACGCATTCCACCGAAGACCGTCACGAAGTCGGATGCCGAGGTGATGAGCAATCTCGACAAGGATCTGAAGCGGCTGGTGTTTGGCCAGGACGCGGCGATCGGAGCGCTGACGGCTGCAATCAAGCTGGCGCGGGCAGGGTTGCGCGAGCCTGAGAAGCCGATCGGGTGCTACCTGTTTTCGGGGCCGACCGGCGTCGGCAAAACCGAAGTCGCCAAGCAATTGGCTGGCCTGATGGGCATCGAGCTGTTGCGCTTCGACATGAGCGAGTACATGGAGCGGCACACGGTGTCGCGCCTCATCGGCGCGCCGCCAGGGTACGTCGGCTTCGACCAGGGTGGCCTGTTGACCGATGGCGTCGACCAGCATCCGCATTGCGTCTTGTTGCTCGATGAAATCGAGAAGGCGCATCCGGATTTGTTCAACATCCTGTTGCAGGTGATGGACCACGGCAAGCTGACCGATCACAACGGCAAGGCCATCGATTTCCGCAATGTCATCTTGATCATGACGACGAACGCGGGCGCATCGGAAATGAGCAAGACCGCCATCGGCTTTGGTTCGTCGAAGCGGACCGGCGACGATACGGAAGCGATCAACCGGCTGTTCACGCCGGAATTCCGCAACCGTCTGGACGCCACCATCGCGTTTGGCAATCTGCCGCTGCCAGTGATCATGAAAGTGGTCGAGAAGTTCGTGTTTCAGCTCGAGGCGCAGTTGGCCGACCGCGGGATCACGATCGAACTTACCGACGACGCCACCAAGTGGCTGGCGGAAACCGGCTACGACGAGAAGTTCGGCGCGCGGCCGTTGTCGCGGGTCATTCAGGAGCACATCAAGAAGCCGTTGGCCGACGAGGTGCTGTTCGGCCGCCTTGAGCATGGCGGCACGGTCAAGATCTCGGTCGAAGGCGACGGCTTGAAGCGGCACCTGGCGTTCGAGTATTTTCCCGCCGATCCCAGCAAGCGGGTGAAGTCGCGGGAAGAACTTGAGGATGATGAGGACGACGACGACGATATCGGCGAGCCCGAGTTGATCGAGGCGCCGACCAAGAAGCCGGCTCTCCCCGGTTGGAAAGAAAAGCGCACCCGCACAACCGGCAGCGCTGGCACGGGTTCGCGCAGAAAAGACGATTGATCTGCGGACAGGTGCCAGGGCTTGAAGACAAGCCGCGAGAGGAAACTCTCGCGGCTTTTTTTTCGCATCCGACCTTCACCGCAGCGCCCAGATGCGCTGCAGCGCTGCGCCATAGTCGGATAGCGCGGGAAATTCGAGGTCAGTCCAATCCGCTGGCGTGGTCCAACGCAGCGCCTGATGCTCGGCACTCAACACGGGTGTGCCCGACAGGAAGTCCGCCAACCGGGCGACGACGAATTGATAGACGCCGTCGGTCGGGCGTTGACGCACCCAGCTTACGGCTTCGTCGCGCGTGGCGATGTGAAAATGCGGTCCCAGTTCCTCGGCTATCTCGCGCGCGAGAATGTCTGAGTGCGGCACGCGTTCCTCGCCGACGTCGATGCGGCCGCCGGGTAATTCCCAGCTGCCGGTATCAGCTTCGCGGACCAGCAGCAGGCGCTGCTCGTGAAAGATCGCCGCCTTGAGGCTCACTTCGAAAGTTTGCAAGGCGCGCGGCATCGCTACTCCGTCGGTACGGTCATGATTTCGAGCCGGTTGCCGTCGGGGTCGCGAACGAAGGCTGCGTAGTAAGTCACTTGAGTTGCGCGTCGCAAACCGGGCGGGCCATCGTCGGTGCCGCCATGAACAATTGCCGCTGCATGGGCGGCATCGACGGCCTGGACGGATTTTGCGCGCAAACAGAGGTGTGCGCCGGTATCGGGTGCGATTGGCAGCATGTCGGGCCGGGCATTGAGCCAGAGTTCTGGGTATTTGCTGCCAAACGCGATGCGAGTGGGTGTATCGACGAGACGCCGATAGCCGAGAGGATCGAGAGCGCGCTCGAAGAAGCGGGCGGATACGACAAGGTCGCGTACCGCTAGTGACACATGATCAATCATCGCCAAACTCGAACTGCCCGGTTCATTCGAGTTTGGCGCGCAGCCGACGGAATCGCAAGCTTGCAGCGATGCGTCAGCTCAATCGATATTCCGTGCCGACCATGCGCAGCTCGGCCGGCGTGATCAAGGCGTTGTGGGCAACACGGACATGCGCCAGCTTGCCGTCAAGATTTTTTGACCAGAAATCGAGAAAGCCGTTCAGTTTCGGAAACTTCGGCGCGATGTCGTACTCCTGCCAGATGTAGGTCTGGAGCAACGCGGGATAATCCGGGAGATGGTAGATGATTTCCGCCGTCGTCAGGCTGAAGCCTTTGAGCAGGTGCTGGAAGTGGGTGTCGGCCATGGTGTCCTCTGGCAAAAGTTATCCGCCGTCGGCGGACATGAGGACTGGTCCTTGGTGTTCAGCCCGCCAGGCGCCGACGCTTGACTCTAACGCTGGAATGAGCCAAACAGCGAGCGGCAAAAATGCCTTTTTTCATATTTATTTCAGCGTCTTAGCAGCGTTCAATGGGGATTGCTGCCAGAACTTGCGGGCACCATCTTCAGGCTGGCAACAGCTGACGCTTGACTTGCGCCGTTAGCCAAGGCCAGGAAGGGTCATGAGTGCTTCCGGAAAAGTGTGAAGCGGTTTTCCGATAAGAAGCACGATAAAACAATGAGCTAGGGTCGTTTCGAAATTCGACAAAATCCGGAACGACTCTAGCTGGAGATGGCAATGGAACGGACGACGCGCACCTATCTGGATTTTGAAAAGCCGATCGCTGAGCTGGAAAGCAAGGTGGCGGAACTGCAGACGTTGGAGAATAGCGACAATCACGTCTCCATCGGTGACGAGATCAAGAAGCTGGAACAGAAGGCTAGGACCGCGCTCGCGGAAACCTACGCGAAGTTGACGCCATGGCAGAAAACCCAGGTGGCGCGCCATCCCGAGCGGCCGCACGCCTTGGAATTCATTGGCGGGCTGATCGTCGACTTCACGCCGCTGGCGGGGGATCGCTATTTCGCCGAAGACGCGGCGATCGTGGCTGGCATCGGTACGTTTCGCGGGCGCTCGGTGGCGGTCATCGGGCACGAGAAGGGCTCGGATACCGAAAGCCGCATCAAGCACAACTTCGGCATGGCGCGACCGGAAGGCTATCGCAAGGCCGTGCGGATCATGGATATGGCCGAGCGCTTCGGGCTGCCGGTGATCACGCTTGTCGATACGGCGGGGGCCTATCCGGGAATCGGTGCCGAGGAGCGGGGGCAAGCCGAGGCCATCGCGCGCTCGACCGATCGCTGTCTGTCGCTCACCGTGCCGTTGATCACGGTGGTGATCGGCGAAGGCGGCTCGGGCGGCGCGGTCGCCATCGCCACCGCCAACCGCATTCTGATGCTGGAGCATTCGATCTACACGGTCGCCTCACCCGAGGCTGCCGCATCGATCCTGTGGCGCGACAACAAGCGCGCCAACGATGCGGCGAACAACATGAAGATCACGGCGCAAGACCTTTATGCGCTGAAGATCATCGATAAGATCATCGAGGAGCCCAAGGGTGGCGCGCATCGCGATCGCGATCGCATCATCGCGCGCACCGGGGATGCCATCGCCGTGGCGCTCGCCGAGTTCGAGGGCATGCGCCCCGACGCCATCCGCAAGCTGCGGCAAGACAAGTTCCTCGAGATCGGCCGGAGTTTGTAGCGAGGACTCAGGCCACGAGTGACCATTCGTTGCTATGAAACGCGCCTTCGCAAAGCGCCTTGTCGACGTCCGTGAACGCCAGAAAATACACGGCCTCGATAGCACTTTCGGGATGGTCCTCAAGATAGTTGGTCGCAGCCAGCACCAATTGATACGCCACGTCCTGCGGGTCGGTGCGGTTCTCTCGGGTGCCAAGCAGCGGCAACACGACAGTCTTGAGTTTGCCGCGATAACGATTGAGGCGCAGGCCTTCAAATACAGCGGTGTTGAGACGGTCGACTTCGACCAGCGAATTCGTTACGCAATTGGGGAAGCTGCGGATCAGTTGGTAACCTTTAGTCGGCTCCCCGTGCATCGCGGCCGTGTGCACGATGGCTTTGACCCCGTGACTGCCAGCGAGGCGGCCGGAGCCGGTGGTAACGACTTGTCCCGCCTCGACCAATCCGTCCCTGCCGACTTTTGCTTCCAGCTCGTTCTGGACGTCGTCGCGTACGACCCGTTTGTGGACGTTCTTCTGGCCGCCCAGATAGCGCACGCATGCTGATAGAGATTGATCGTGCATGCGGCCCATCTGCATACGCGTATTCTCCGGATTGACCCAAACGTCGATCCCTTTGACGTGGCATATATCGCCGGTAACGATGCCGAGCCTTTTGTCGGGAATGTTGTCGTGCGTGAATGAGTGCTTCTCGCACCAGTCGATGGGCCGGCCGATGCGCTGGATGCTCAGGCTGCTTCCGGTCAGGGAATAGACGAGGCTGTCGACCGCTTGCTCGGCGAGACTGTTGGCGATCGTCGTCGACAGCAACTTGACAGAGGTTTCGACGCGGTCCGGCGCATCGTCATAGTCAAAAACTCTCAGTCCATTGATGTTGAACGGGATCGATTGCCCCGCCCTGCGAATGACGACAGTCCCGCTGCGCCGCGCTGCGTGGCGGATGCCCAACTCGTAAAAAACGTTGGCATTGTTGAGTGTGATGTCCACGACGACGACATCGCACTGCAGGATTGCCTCGATCATCTCCTTGTGGACGAGGCCGGAGTGATCGACCGTGCGCGATACTTCGCAACGGAGCCCTAGTGCGTCAATTGCGGGTTTGATGACTTTCGCGAAGGCGGAATCGAAGTCGATGACTACGTCGGTTACTCTGTCGCCGTCGCGCATCTGACCCTTCTTTGTTCCGTAGGGCATGATCACGAAGCAGCGCTTGCCGTCGAGCTTGGCTGTTTTGATCTCAGTTTCCGGCGTGTGCGCATTTTTGGTCGGCGCGATTCCATCCTGCAATGCCATTGGTGCCCCGCCATAAAACGAAACGAAATATCCGATGACACTAACCTAATATGCAAACGTGAAAAGGCCCCGCGCACGACGCAGGGCCTTGTGATACCTTCAAATTCGTCGAAACTTACTCTGCGGCCTGCCGCATGGCGGGGGCTGCCTGCTTCACATCGGCATCGACGTGCTGCTCAAACTTGGTGAAGTTCTTGATGAACATATCGACCAACGCCTTGGCCTGCGCGTCGTAGGCCGATTTGTCGGCCCAGGTTTCGCGCGGCGTCAAAATCTTCGGATCGACGCCGTCGAGTGCCAGCGGTACCTGGAAGCCGAATACCGCATCGGTGCGCATCGGCTGCATTTTGAGCTTGCCGGATAGCGCCGCGTCGAGCAGGGCGCGCGTTGCCTTGATTGGCATGCGGGTGCCGGTGCCGTACTTGCCGCCGGTCCAGCCGGTGTTGACGAGCCAGCAATCGACATTGTGCTCGGCGATGAGCGCGCGCAGCATGTTGCCATAGACGCTCGGATGACGCGGCAGGAACGGCGCGCCGAAGCAGGTCGAGAACGTCGCGCCGACTTCGCCGGCGGCCATGCCCTTTTCGGTCCCCGCGACCTTGGCCGTATAGCCCGAAAGGAAGTGGTACATGGCCTGGCTGGGAGTCAGCTTGGCGATTGGCGGAAGCACGCCGAACGCATCGGCGCAGAGCATGACGACGTTCTTCGGATGGCCGGCGCAGCCAGACGTCGACGCGTTGGTGATGAAATCGAGCGGATAGCACGACCGCGTGTTCTCGGTCAGGCGTCCGTCGTTGAAGTCGGGATGATGGGTGCCAGCGTCGAGAATAACGTTTTCGAGCACGGTGCCGAAGCGATTGGTGGCGTCCCAGATCTCGGGCTCGGCCTCTTTCGAGAGGCGGATCGTCTTGGCGTAGCAGCCGCCTTCGAAATTGAAGACGCCGGTGTTGGACCAACCGTGCTCGTCGTCGCCCAGCAGGATGCGCTTGGGATCGGCAGATAGCGTTGTCTTTCCGGTACCAGACAAGCCGAAGAACACAGCCGAGTCACCGGTCGTGGAGACGTTGGCCGAGCAATGCATCGGCATGACGCCCTGCGCTGGCATGACGTAGTTGAGATACGTAAAGACCGATTTCTTGGTCTCTCCGGCGTATTCGCTACCGCCGATCAGCACGATTTTTTTGGCAAAGTTGACGGCGATAATCGTTTCGGTGCGGGAGCCGTGGCGGATCGGATCTGCCTTGAAGCTCGGCAGATTGACGATCGTAACGTCGGGCGCGAAGCCGGCAAGGCGCGCGATGTCGGGGCGGCGCAGCATGTGACGGATGAACAGCGAATGCCAGGCGTATTCGGCGAAGATGCGCGCCTTGATTTCCTGTTTCGGATCAGCACCGGCGAGCAGGTCCTGGACATACAGTTCGCGGGTTTTGGCGTGGGCCAGGAAATCATTATAGAGCACGTCGAAGTGCTCGGGCGTCATGGGCTTGTTGTTATCCCACCAGATCTGCGTTTCGGTGGACGCATCGCGGACCGTAAACTTGTCCTGTGGCGAGCGCCCGGTGTGCACGCCGGTTTGCGCGGTAAACGCGCCGGTGGAGGCAAAGCGACCCTCGCCGTTGGCGATCGCGCGTTCGATGAGCGGCGTTTCAAGCCAGTTATGATAGATTTTTTTTGCGGCTGCGAGCGGGAAGCTTTCGGTGGTCATGGAGGCTGCCATCGTAATAGTGAGGAACTGGTCGGGTAGGTCGAAGTTCAAGTGCGCGTCTGAAATACAAAATAACCTCAGGCGAACGCACGCCGAAGGGGAAGTGTCACGTCACGCGCCGCGAGCGTCGCGGGCATCGTTCAACCTAGCTCGCAAATCGAACGGCGTCCATCTGCCTGTCACACTCATGTTCGCATGGCGGGTTCGGATACGTGAGCGTCAGCGCATGGCAGCATCGCGTGTTTAGGGAAGTAAACGATAACAGTATGTTAGAATGATGTAGTCGGATTATTGCGCGCATTTTTGGCGGACAAACTCAGCTCGGCATGGCTGCGGCGAGACAAATGGCCGCTGCGGCGCGAGCGGTTACGGCATCGGTTGCAGGGGACGGAAACTGCAACCGGCGTAGAGACGCATCGACCATGACGTCCACGCCTTCGGGATCGAACCCGGTTACTGTCGGCCAATAGCGGCGTAATTCGGCAAGGCCGGACGGTTCGGCGTCGGCAAACGCGGTCGGGTCGGTTATGTTGGTCTTAAGCGCGAGGCCGGGCAAAGTGACGATGCGGCCAAAACCCTCGATGACATGCGCACTCTCGATGTGCATGCGAAAAAAGCTGAAATCGGCGAAATCGGCATACTCGGCGGCGCTGGGGTGACGTGACAGAAAACGCGCGCGCGACGACGGGCTGGCATCTTCGCTGAACGTGCCGATCAACGACACGCGGCCGCCGCTATTGGCGTCGCCGGCCGCGTTCGAAGTGTCGACGAGGACGCTGGCTGCGGCAGTCGCGTGCAAGTTCCTGGTGTGGCGGGCCAACTTTGAAATCAAGGTGAGCGGACACCCTTCCACTGTCGTCGCGAACAAGATCATGGAAGCGTAGGGTGCGTCGCTGTGAGCATCGAGCGTGGCCAGCGCTCCTTTCAAAGCGGAGCGCACCATGCATTTGGCAACATTCGCTAAATCATTCGACATCTTGTGCAGGCCTTGCGTTTTTTCGACGGATGTTGGCATAGGTTGAAATCGCTTCCAGTCCAACCGTTTGCCGATATTCTCGGCGACGCGCCCCGTGGCGAGGGTTTGCACGTGGGCCCACATCGGATAGCATCTGCTGAAATCGCGACACTTCAATCGTAGCTGGCGCAAGCCCTGGGATTTCGATCGATGAAAGAAAAAAGCACCATCTGCCTCGTCGACGACGAACGCAATATTTTGACGTCGCTGTGCATGGCGCTCGAAGCCGAGGGCTATCGGGTGCGCACCTACAGCGACGGCGTCGCCGCACTCGAAGGGCTGACCGAGGAACCGGCTGATTTGGCGATCCTGGATATCAAGATGCCGCGCATGGACGGCATGGAGTTGTTGCGACGGCTGCGCCAGCAGACCGATATGCCGGTGATTTTCCTGACCTCCAAGGACGAGGAGATCGACCAATTGTTCGGACTGAAGATGGGCGCGGACGATTACATCGCCAAGCCCTTCTCGCAGCGGCTGGTGGTCGAGCGTGTCAAGGCTGTGTTGCGGCGCTTCCAGGTCAAGGATCCGAGCGCGCCGGTGACGGAAGCCGCCCGCATTCTTGAGCGCGGCAAGCTCAAGCTCGATCCGGAACGGCACACATGTCATTGGAATAATCTGGCGGTTACGCTGACGGTGACCGAATTCCTGATCCTGCAGGCGCTCGCGACGCGGCCCGGCGTGGTCAAGACGCGCGACGCGTTGATGGATGCCGCGTACGACGATCAGGTCTATGTCGACGACCGCACCATCGACAGCCACATCAAGCGCCTGCGCAAGAAGTTCAAAGTCGTCGACGATGATTTTGACGTCATCGAGACGCTTTATGGTGTGGGTTATCGCTTCAAGGAGTAGGTCGGGGCACAGGCTCGCCTCAATTGCGGCACATCATGGGCGCGTTGCCGATCCCGCCCGGGCGAAGCTTCGGCGAGACGGTAAAAGTTATCCAATCAGGTGCCGGCCGCGTTGCGTTGGGACCGCGTTGGCGTTGGTTATGAATTCGGGCATGACTGCGGGGCGGGCCTGAGTTAGAGGATTGGATGATGCCACTCGACAGCTCGCACCCATCCGAATCGCTCGATCCGCTCGCGGATGAGCGGTATGCGTCGGCGTTGAATGCCAACGGTACGGCAGGGCATGGGCCAAGCAGCGGCAAACTGAAAGCGAGCGCTTTGGTGCTGGCTGTTTCGCGCGGCTTGATGCGGCTGCGTGCGTTGCCTGTCGAGATGTCGGCCCTTGTCAGGCCGTGGGCCGAGCGGGGGGAGGCGTTCAGCTCGACGGTCCACGCGTGGCTGATGCCCTGGGCCAAAGCGCAACCGATCTGGCGGTTTTTCACCGCATCGCTGCGGCGGCGCATTTTTACGGCCAATTTCGTGGGCCTGTTTGTGTTGCTGGCTGGGTTCGGCCTGTTGACCTATCAGCATACATGGCTGATCGACGCGAAAGCGGAAAGCCTCAGAACGCAAGCGCGGATGATTGCGGTCGCCATCGCTTCCAATGCCAAAGTCGAAACCGAAACAATGCTGATCGATCCGGACAAAGTGACGGACGTCGACAAGTCGTTTCCGAACTGGCGCGACGAAAGTCTGGACCGAATGGCGCTGGAAATTCCGCCTGAGCGGGTCGCGCCGATCTTGCGCAAGCTGATCCGGCCGGGCGATCTCCGCGTGCGCATTTTCAATCGCGAGAGCGTGAAGCTGGTCGATACCGACGGCATGGCAGCGGTCAATCGTGTCGAGCAGGGGCCGTTGCAAACCACCGGCACTACTGGCGAGTTGGACGAACCGGCCGAAAAATTGCGTAATGCCTGGACCCGCTTCACCGCCTGGGTCATGCGCAGCCCGCTGCAGGTGTATCGCGAAATCGGCTCGGGCAAGGTGACCGATTATCCGGAAGTGCAGGAGGCCTTGCGCGGCGAAGTCACCAGCGTGTTGCTGCTCAACGACAAGGGCGAGCAGATCATCTCGGTGTTCGCGCCCATACAGCGGCTCAAGGCCATCCCGGGCTTCGTGTGGCTGACCACGCGGCCCGGCGACCTCGAAACAACGCTGTGGCGGGAGCGCCGACCGTTCTTTGCGTTCTCGCTGGTCGCGCTGCTTGCAACGCTGTTTGCTTCGTACATGCTGAACCGCACGATCGGTGGTCCGATGAAGCAGCTGGCGACGGCTGCCGAGCATGTCAGCCGCAACATCAACGCACGGCATGAAATTCCGGAATTGACGGGACGGCGCGACGAGGTCGGTGAGATGGCCAGCGCCTATCGCATGATGACGGCGGCGCTGTACCGGCGCATCGAGGCGAGCGACCGGTTCGCGCAGGACGTGGCGCATGAGTTGAAGAATCCGGTGGCGGCCGCCCGTTCGACGGCTGAATCCATGAGCTACGCCAAAACCGACCAGAAGCGCGACGAACTTGTGCGCCAGCTGCAAGGTGAATTGAAACGGCTCAACCGGCTGATCAGCGATGTGTCGAATGCGTCGCGATTGGATGCGGAACTGGCCCTGCAGGAGACCGAACCAGTCGACGTGGCCAAGGTGGTGACCAACATCACCGATGTGTTCCGCGACATCCAAAAAGGCCGCGACGACGCGCCGTGCACGGTGGTACTGACGATTGTTCCCGAGTTGCATGCGGAGGGCACATTCGTGATCGATGCGCATGAAGGCCGGGTCGGGCAAGTGGTGACCAATCTGGTCGACAATGCGCTGTCGTTCTCGCCGCCCGGGGGCTGTGTCAGTGTGACGGTGACGGCCGAGCCGCATGAGATCGTCATCCACATCGACGACGATGGGCCGGGAATACCGCCCAACAAACTCGATGACGTGTTCAAGCGGTTCTATTCCGATCGACCGCAAAGTGACCGTAATCACGCCAAGAATTCCGGTTTGGGCCTCAGCATTTCACGCGAGATCGTGGAGGCGCACGGCGGATCTGTGCACGCCGAAAACAGGCCGGCGCAGATCGGTTCTGATGCTGGTGCGCGCGATTTGCCCAGTTTGGCCAAGCGCCGCATCCCCAACGTGGCTGGCGCGCGGTTCGAGGTGCGTTTGCCGCGGCCGATCGTCGAGACCAAGTCCAGCATCACCGCCGGCCTAAGGTTGGCTGCCAAATTCGGAAAATGACATCCCTGCTGGTACATGGAACGACGGTGGCGCTCGGTGAGACGGGGGTGATGCTGCGTGGCTCTTCCGGCGCGGGGAAGTCGGATCTGGCGCTGCGATTTCTGGCGGATCAAGGGCGTTGGCCCGCCGGTGACGCGCGCCGCGCGCTGGTGACTGACGATCAGACGCTGTTGACCGCGACACCGGACGGACTGGTCGCGAGCGCACCGGCTGTTATCGCGGGGAAACTCGAGGTGCGCGGCGTCGGCATCATCGAGTTGACCGTGCGCGGGCCGGTCGGGCTACGGCTCATCGTTGAACTCGTATCGCCGGGAGCGGTCGAACGGTTACCCGAAATGGCTGACAGCGTTACGTTGCTCGGATGCACGCTGCCGGTTCGGCGCCTCGCACCGTTCGAGCTGTCATCGGCGCTGAAGTTGGCGCTGCTCATAAGGTCGGTGGAAACGATAGTCCCTGACCTCTCGTTATCGAATGCCGATAACTGTTAGTTGCACGCGGGCGCGTGAGAAACTGACAACTGGCCGGATGTCGTGTAGCGTGCAATTTCGAAGGTGAGCAGGCATTGCGATGAGGCCGGTGCGTTTGCATCGGGTGGGGCCGTGACGGGAAGTTCGCAATTTTCACCGCAGCAGGTTTTGCTTGCTGGCCGACGCGCGGAAAGCGACGGAAAACACGACTACGCGGTCAAGTTCTACCAACACATACTTTCGCAACATGGCGAAACTGCGGAGGCTCAGGAAGCCAGTGTCGCGCTGCATCGGCTTGATGCGACTAGAAGTGCCAATACAGCATCTCCGGTGCCTTCTCAATCGTCGGCGCAAATGCCAGGCCCGCAGCGAAAGTTGCCGCGTGGCGTTGCAGCGGCCGCCGGCATGCGGGACCATGTGCCGCCGGTGCGGCCAGTAACCGATGATGCCGGTTCGGGCGCGCTGTCCGGCAGGCGGATGCGGCGTGCCAAGCCGGCAAAACACGTGCGACGGCCGCGATTGAAGCGCTACCGGATCGGCCGTTTCATGTCGGGGTTGCTGGGCATGATGGGGTTGATTGCTGCCATCGGGGGTCTGGTGTCGGCGGGGGCGAACGTGATGCTCGTTGTCTTAAACACGCCCAACGCCGCGCTGTCGATCCTGGCGACGAGCCCGCTTGTGGCCGGTGGCTTGATCGCCATTGCTTGCGTGCTCATCCTGTTGGGACAGATGGCGAATGCAACGTTCGATGCGGCGGCGGCCGGGGCCAGAATGAGCGTCGCCGGCGAGGAACATGACGGCGCATGATCACGTGACGTTGATGTGGAACTGACCTATAGAGGCCGAAAATGCGCGCCAGTATTTGCTTGTCGCATTGCTCCTCATGTGCCGGAACTCCACTCCATGACGATCGACAAGGCTCAGCTCGCGCGGATCGAGCAGCATCTGGCTGACTTGGCGGGTGCGCTAGCGCGCATGGCACCGCCAGCCATCGCCGCGCCGGATTTTGCCAGCGCCGAAGCGTTCGTGTGGCAGTCGGTTCCCGAAGGCTTCGTCCCGGTGCCGCAGGTCAGCCGGCAGCCGCTTGCACTGCTGATAGGCATCGAGCGCGCGGCCGATCAGTTGCTTGAAAATACGCTGCGATTTGCCGACGGTTTTCCGGCTAACAACGCCTTGCTGTGGGGCGCGCGCGGTATGGGAAAATCATCGCTGGTCAAGGCCGCGCACGCGACGGCGCGGACCAGGCGGCACAAAAAACTCGCCAAAAACGATCTCAAGCTCGTGGAAATTCATCGCGAGGATATCGGTACGCTGCCGGCGTGCCTGGCGGTCATGCGCAGCAGCGGTCGCACCGACGGGCATCGCTTCATCGTGTTCTGCGACGATCTATCGTTCGATCGCGACGACACCAGTTACAAATCGCTGAAAGCAGTGCTTGACGGCGGCATCGAGGGCCGGCCTGAAAACGTGCTGTTTTATGCAACCTCTAACCGGCGGCATCTGATGCCGCGCGACATGATGGAAAACGAGCGTTCGACGGCCATCAATCCGAGCGAAGCGGTCGAGGAGAAGGTGTCGCTTTCAGACCGGTTCGGGTTGTGGCTGGGCTTCCACAACGGTACGCAGGATCAATATTTGGACATGATCCGCGGCTACGTTGCGCATCACAATCTGAAGATTTCGGATGCTGACTTGGTCGCCGAAGCGATTGAATGGAGCATGACGCGCGGCGGGCGTTCGGGACGCGTCGCGTGGCAATATGTGCAGGATTTGGCGGGGCGTCTCGGGCAGCCACTGACGAGCGGGTCAAGCTAGTCTGATATCGGTGAGCATCCGTTGGTGCTGCCGGACCAAAATTGCGGCTTGGCGAGCAGATGCGCGTTGTGGCATACCAAGCTTCATGACGCTGAAGCGACAAGCACTCAGTATTCGAAATCGGGATCTGAAATCCGATCGTCGGCCAACGCGCCCAGGGAGAAAATCATGCTTATTCATCGTCGCCGTGTGCTAACCGGGCTAGTTGCCGCGCCTGCGGTTTTAACGTTCGGCGCACGGGCCGCGCGCGCGGCCGGCACGCTGAAAATCTCGCATCAATTTCCGGGCGGCACCATCGACCAGGGTGATTTTCGCGATCGGCTCTGCCGGGTCTTCGCCAAGAAAGTTGAAGAGGCGACCAAGGGCGCGCT
>JANXYD010000101.1 GCA_025350265.1 Hyphomicrobiaceae bacterium
CTGCGGCAGGGCGCGATCGAGTTCGCGCCTGAGATTCCGTCCGCCGAGATAACGCTTTTGTCGACGACCACAGCCCTCGTGATACGAAACGATGTGCATCCGGCGCTGGCCGCACTTCTGACGCATGCCGTGCAGCACCATCCCAAGACTGGGTTCGACAAAGATGGCGATCCGGTTCTTTTCTACGAGGCGGGCAAATATCCGACCGTCAACGACCCTGAATATCTCGTCGCGGCAGACACGCGCGCGCTTTATCGCGCTGGTGAACTCCCGCTCCTTTTGCGCACGTTCGCCCCGCTGGCGAAAATGCTGCACATCCGCTTCTGGGTTCCCGCATTCATCCACCTGCACGGCTCGCAGTCGCTGCTGCTGCTCATTCCCCTGCTCAGCGTGTTGCTGCCGATGACGCGTATTCTACCGATGGCGTATAATTGGTCGATCCGCCGGCGCCTTCTGCATTGGTATCGGCAATTGAAATCGTTGGAGACGACGATTTCACCGGACGGCGATGCCGGGCACGTGAGCGACCGTCTGGCGGAACTCGACCGTATCGATCAAGCCGTCCGTCGCATCCGCGTGCCTTTGAACTTTTCCGACCAGTTATATGACTTGCGGGGTCATATCGACTTGGTCCGGCAACGTCTCCTGCCATCCCTTTCCGGCCGGCCCCGCTTCGCTGAATGATGAGGCCCGTCTTTTCCGACGAAAGTACAACAATGAACCTCGACCCCACGCCCCTCTTTCGTCCCTTCAGCGTTGGTACGCTGACCGTGCCCAACCGCATCGTCATGGCACCGATGACACGGTCCTTTTCGCCCGACGGCGTACCGGGGGACAACGTCGCGGCGTATTATCGCCGTCGCGCTGAAAATGAAGTCGGCCTGATCCTGACCGAGGGCACTCTGGTTGCTCATCCGGCAGCCGGCAACGATCCTAAAGTTCCACACTTCTACGGCTCCGATGCGCTCGCCGGGTGGCAGCGCGTCGTCGCCGAAGTGCATGCCGGCGGCGGCCGCATCATGCCCCAGCTCTGGCATGTGGGCAGCATGCGTCGTCAGGGCGATGCGCCCAATGTCGATGCACCCGTTACGTCGCCGTCCGGTCTGTTGAAGCCTGGCAAAAAAGTGGCCGACGCCATTCCCGCCTCCGAAGTCGAGGCGCTGATCCGCGCTTTCGCTCAGTCCGCCGGCAATGCGTACCGTCTCGGCTTCGACGGCATCGAAATTCATGGCGCACACGGATATCTCATCGATCAATTTTTTTGGTCGGGTACCAATCAGCGCGACGACTCCTTTGGTGGCGGGATTGCCGATCGTGCCCGGTTCGCTGCGGAAATCGTCAAGGCATGCCGGTTGGCGACAGCACCCGATTTTCCGATTGTCCTCCGGTTCTCCCAATGGAAGCAACAGGATTTCAGCGCCAAACTGGCGGAGACACCAGCCGAGTTGGCCACGTTTCTTGCGCCCCTGGTCAGCGCAGGGGTCGACGCATTCCATTGCTCGACGCGGCGTTTTTGGGAACCTGAATTTCCAGATTTCGCCGGCTCACCGGTGGAGCAACGTTTGAATTTGGCAGGTTGGACGCGGAAACTGACCGGCCGCCCGGTCATAACAGTGGGCTCAATCGGCCTCGACAGCGATTTTATCGACACGTTCCGCAGCAAGGGTGCGGGCAGCGCTTCCGACCACCTCGGCCGATTGATCGACATGGTCGCCGCGGACGAAGTCGATCTGGCTGCCGTCGGCCGTGCTTTGATCGCCGACCCCGCGTGGGTGATAAAACTGCGCCAACGCCGCTTCAGCGATTTCGTCCCCTTCAATCGTGAGGCGCTGAGTGATTTGATATGAGCGGTCAATTCAAACAGGGACGACCTGGGTTTCTTGGAACGAATGAATGAACGGAAACAATCGCGTTGTTTTGGTCACGGGCGCGGCGCGGCGGTTGGGCCGCGCCATCGCCGTCGATTTTGCCACGCGCGGCTGGAGCGTAGCGTTGCACGTTCATTTCGCAGATGATGAGGCGCAGGCCGTTCTCGCCGACATCGAACAGCGGGGTGCCAATGCTCAGCTCTTCGTCGCTGATCTGTCCGATAAAACAGCCCTCGATGCTTTATTGCCTGCGGTGGCAAATCGCCTCGGCGCGCCCGCGTGTCTGATCAACAACGCTTCAATATTCGACTACGATGATATCGCCTCGCTGAACTTTGAAACGTGGGATCGGCACTTCGCCATAAATCTGAGGGCGCCGGTCTTCTTGGCGAGATCGATGGCACAGCACCTCGCCGGGGGTCGATCAGGAGCGGTGATCAACATCATCGATCAGCGTGTTTGGAAACCCACACCACATTTTCTTTCCTATGCCGGTTCAAAGGCAGCGCTGTGGTCCATGACGCAGACCCTGGCGCAAGCCTTGGCCCCGCGCATTCGGGTCAACGCAATCGGTCCTGGTCCAATGCTGAAAAGTGTACACCAGACAGAGACCGAGTTCGCGGCGCAATACACCGCCACCCCTTTACAGCGAGCTACGACCACCGATGAGATCACCTCAGCCATTCGCTATATTCTCGGTGCCGCCGCCATGACTGGCCAGATGATCGCGCTTGATGGAGGGCAACATCTGGCTTGGCAGACCCCCGACGTGGGCGATGGCCGGGGCTGATATCCGGTAGAGAGTTTCGGGCAGCCAACACTGCATTCGCCTTCACAGGCCCGACCACGGCATTCCCGCGCTGCTCGCATTGCAACAGCCTGTTAGGGTAACGATTTGCAAATTCGTCGGATTATGCTGCACGCTGGGTATGAATTTGCAAATTTGACTCACCCGCTTCACACCCCGGATCTCGTCCGGGCACACATTATCCGGAAGCACTTTAGTTCCATCACCGAAGCCTCCATCACCCAGGTCTCAATGCCGCAAACATCCCGCGTAATGGCCCCCGACGCCAAGTGCCCGCGCCGCGTCTTTGTCCGCGATCTGGAGATTCTTGCCAGCGTCGGGATTTACGAGGTCGAATTGCGATATCAGCAACGCATCATCGTCGGGCTCGAACTTGACGTTGCCGACACCTACGATGGCATCAGTGAGCGCATCGGTGACGTTTTCGACTACGGCCGCCTTGTGCGCGACACCGAGATGCTTTGTCAGAGCCGCCATTTCAAACTTATCGAGACCTTGGCTGAAGCGATTGGCAACCAGTGTCTCTCAGACCCACGTGTTCTATCGGTTACCGTGCGGATTGAAAAACCCGACATCATGCCCAACTGCAAATCCGTCGGCATCGCAATTCGCCGGTCGCGATCGACCGACCAAGCGTTGCAAAGTTCGACGTCGATCAGTTGACTGTCCGCCCAACCAAAGGCAACACCACACCGACCGGCAGACTTTCCGAGGCTTGGCTATGCGTCGGCCTCAGTCACATTGCGAATGCCCACAGTTATGACAGGTGCCGCAGCCTCCGTGCCCGATGTAGGTCCGCTCCAAACATTCCGGACACAGCGTTGCCGCCTCGAACGACTGCGAAATGTCGTTCCCTTTTGGCCCGTTTTGCACGCCGGCATCCACTTCCGCGTCCAGCGACGCCTTGGACACCTTTGACACATCGTCACGTCCATCCGCCGTCGTGATTACATCCGCAGTCAGCACCGCCCCCGTTACCGCATTTGGCCGATACGTTGTGCAGCCCTTCAAACCCAACCGATGCGCATCGAGGTAGATCGATTGAAAATCTGCATACGCGATATCGACCGGGCAATTGATAGTCTTTGATATCGCACTGTCGACATGCGGCTGAGCCGCGGCCTGCATGGCCAGATGCTCGCCCGGACTGAGGTCATCGACGCTGACGAAGGCCGCCGGCAAAGCAGTAGCACCATGCTGCCGCCGATAAAGCCGATACGCAAAATCTTGTACGCGGTCTTGCCGATGCGTTCCGTTTGCCGCGACGATCTTGCGCGTGTACTCAAAACCGAACACAGGCTCGATGCCGCTCGATACATTGCCCGCCAACAGGGACGTGGTTCCGGTCGGTGCAATTGTCGTCAGCACCCCGTTTCTCAGACCCGTCTGCCGGATTTGGTCGCGTAATGATCGCGGCAGCGTCATCAAATTCGGCCTCGCCAACAAAGCCGCCGCATCGCATGCCGGAAATGCGCCTTTTTCGACCGCCAGCGCCGCGCTCGTCGCATAAGCCACATGTTTGATGCACTCGAGCCAATGCGACGTGAGTTCACATGCCTCCGGCGTCCCGTACTTCACTCCGAGCATGATCAATGCGTCCGCCAGCCCCGTCACCCCGAGGCCGATGCGCCGCTTGGCGATCGCTTCCTGCTCCTGGGCGGCTAACGGATATTTGGAAACGTCGATGACGTTGTCGAGAAACCGCGTCGCAATCGCCGCCAGTTCCACCAGCCGCATTTCGTCAATACAAGCATCCGTCGTAAATGGCGCACGAACCAATTGCGCCAAATTCAAAGCCCCGAGCAGGCATGCTCCATAGGCAGGC
>JANXYD010000127.1 GCA_025350265.1 Hyphomicrobiaceae bacterium
CATGTTCACCAGCGCGCGAAACGCCTCGCGATCCTCACTCGCTGCGGCCGCAAGCAGTAAGTGTTCACTTACAGCAGTTCCGGACGCCGCGAACGGAGTTGGATCGAAAGATTTTGCCATGGGTCGAGCGGACACCTTGCACCACCTCAGCCGTAAAGCGGCAATGGACCTATGTTAGTCCAGCACTTGCCACATTGCACGTTGCTTGCACGTTCAGGGGTCGTAAACTTCAGTTCTTCGCTGGCGGCGTCGCCATTACGTCCGGACGCTGCTCGCGGTCGCCACGGCCGCCGTCGGCACCCCCGAACCCGCGATGACCGCGATCACCATCCGCACGCGCCCCGCCGATCGTGATGCGACCCTCACCCTTCCTGTCGAGCCGAGCGAAACGCTCTTTCGCGACTTTGAAGAACTGATCTTTTGTCACTTTCCCGTCAGCGTCGGCACCGTAGGCATGAAGAAATCTTTTTGCGCCGTAGGCGACCGCGTCCTTCTGCATCATCTGGAAGTCGGAGGCATCGACGACGCCATCCTTATTACGATCCCACTGGTCGAAGCGTTGCGCCTGCACGGCCAGGAACGCGTCTTGCGTAATGATACCGTCCTGTTTCACGTCTGCCTGCCGCAGTGCGACCAGTCTGTGCCCCATCGGGCCTGCAATGGTCGGGCCAGTGGCTTTCAACATTCCCCGGCCACGCATCATCGGCGGCAGGTCGTCATCGGTGATTTTGCCGTCGTTATTCAGGTCCAACTGCGCAAAGCGCCGCTTGGCTTCAGCCAGAAAAGCTACCCTGGTTATTTTACCGTCTTTATCACCGAACCGCTGCAGCACTCGTTCACCGACGCCCGACTTTGCAGTGGCCCCGCGATGACGGCCTCCACCGGCCGCGATCGCCGCTTCTATTTCCGCCGCGTCGATGACACCGTCGCCATTTTTATCCAAACGGGCGAAGCGCTCGCGGGTCAGAGTGTCATATTCGTCAGCCGTGATGGAGCGCGGCGCGAGTCCGCCGCGCATCCCGCCGCGATTGCCACGTGCGCCATCCCCGCCATTCTCCCACATCCCGCCACGTGGCGGAGCGGCCATTGCACCGATAACACCCGCCGCCAACAGCACACCGGACACCAACACCAGACTACGTTGTTTCATAGGACGTTCCTCGTGACCGCCGCAAAAGCCTCACCGCAGCGCCTGCAGAGGAAACGCGACGCGGTTGCCAATCCGTCGTCACACACTCAAATGATGAGTTCGTCGAACAAAACAGCAACGTTGGAATGCTGTTCCGCTAGGTCGGTTACCAGGATGTCGAAGGTGGGCGCGCCCCCAACCTGCGCCAACAAGCGGCGCAGTCCGTCCGGTGCTGACGCAGGCTCGAACGCATCGAGCACACACAAGCGGAGCACTTGCGTCAAGTTGTTGAGGCGTCTTGCGGCGGAGCGCAACGTTTCCGACGCGGCCCGGCCCAGAAATCCAGCATCAGTCAAACGCTGCAAGGCGATCTCTGTGTTCTGGTGCAGGACGTCGGGCCGTTCGGCTGCGTGCACGAGCTGCAGAAACTGCGTGATGAACTCGATGTCGACCAGTCCGCCGCGCACCTGCTTCAAGTCCCACATGTCGAGTGAACCTTTCGCAGATACGATACGCTCTCGCATCGAGCGCACGTCGACCGCGATGCGCGTCCGGTCTCGCGGGCGGCACAAGATCTCGGCGATCACAGTTTCAAGCGTCCGTCGAAGATCGTCCGGTGCCGCGACGACGCGCGCGCGTGTCAACGCCATGTGCTCCCAAGTCCATGCCTCGGTCGCCTGATAAGCGCGAAAACTCGAAAGCTGAGTGGCAACAGGGCCTTTCTGTCCCGACGGTCTGAGCCGCAAATCGATATCGTAAAGCGGGCCTTCCGTCGTGGGTGCATTGAACGCCCCGATCAGCCGTTGCGTGAAGCGCGCATAATACTGCGGCGGTGCCAGCGGTCGCTGGCCAGACGAGGCGTCGGAGGAACTGTCGAAGTCATAGACGACGATGAGATCGAGATCCGACGAGGCCGTCATCTCGCGACCGCCAAGTTTTCCAAGCGCCAATACCGCCGCAGCGCCGCCGGCCACCTTCCCGTGCAGGCGCTGCATCTCCTCGCCGACGCAGGCCGTCAATGCCTTAATCAGCTCATCGGCGAGCGCCGCGTAGGCAAGGCCGGCGCTGGCTGCGTCAATCGTGCCGGTCAGGACCCGCACGCCGATCAAAAAAGCCTGCTCGCTGCCGACGACGCGGGCATGGTCAAGCAACTGCTCAAACGATAGCGGTCGAGAAAGGGCCGTCGAGACGATCGTTTCCAGCACTGCGGGTGGGGCAACTTCCCCAAAGAAGCCGGGATCGAGAACGGCATCGAGGACGCGCCGGCGATGCCCAAGCACACTGGCTAGGCGTGGGGCGGTGCCCATGATGGTTGCGACCAGGTCGAGCAAGGCTGGATGCTGTTTGAGCAGGGCGAACAGCTGCACACCGGACGGCAACTCTCCCAGAAAGCGGTCGAAGCCAGCAAACGCCTGGTCCGGATTGACTGTCGCGGCCAGGGCCTCCATCAGCCGCGGCTGGACTTCAGTCAGCAGTTCCCGCGCGCGCTCGGACCGCACCGCGCGCGCGCGGCCATGATGCCAGCCCCGCACCCCCTCAAGGACAATGGCTGGCGAGGTAAAGCCCATCGCAATCAGGGCCGCGAGAGTAGCCGGATCGTCATTGGGGCCGGTGAAAACCATGTCGCGGCCGACGGCCGTCAAAGCTGGGCTCGCCTCGAACAGGCGGCTGTAGTGCTGTTGAACGGTAGCCAATTGCGAGCGCAGGTGCATGGAAAAATCCGCCAGCGAAGCGAATCCGCTGAATGCAGCCAATGCTTCCAATGCATCGTCATCGTTCGGGAGAGTCTGCGTCTGTTCATCGGCCACCATCTGCAAGCGATGCTCGATCCGCCTCAGAAAAACATATGCCTCCGACAACTGGTCGCGGACCTCACTTGCAATCCAGTTTCGTGCGGACAGCACTTCAAGGGCGCCCAGCGTGTCGCGCACGCGCAACTCGGGCTGGCGGCCGCCGGCGATCAATTGTTGTGTTTGTGTAAAAAACTCCACCTCGCGGATACCGCCACGGCCGACCTTGATGTTGTGGCCAGCCACAGCGATGGTGCCGAAGCCCCGAACGGCGTTGATCTGTCGTTTCATGGCAGCGATGTCGGCAATGGCCGCGAAATCCAGGTTTTGTCGCCAGATAAACGGTGCCAAGTCCGCGAGAAACCGGCCGCCGGCGCTGCGATCACCCGCGATAACGCGGGCCTTGATGAGGGCCGCCCGCTCCCAATTCTGGCCGACGCTTTCGTAGTAGTTGAGCGCAGCACTGGTCGACAACGCGACGGCGGTCGAGCCCGGATCGGGCCTGAGCCTGAGATCGGTGCGGAACACGTAGCCGTCTTCCGTCGGCTCTTGCAGCAGTTTCACCAAATCGCGGGTAAGCCGCACGAAGAATGTCTGCAATTCGCGCGTGGGCGATAATCGGCTTTGCGACGCGTCGTAAAAAATGACGAGATCGATGTCGCTGGAATAATTGAGTTCAAAGGCACCGTGTTTGCCCACAGCTAGGACAAAATAGCCAGAGCGTTGTTCCGGTGCGGAACCACTATCCACCCAGTCGCCGCGTCGAAGCGCATCCTGAAACAGATGTGCGACCGCCACCTCGACGGCGGCATCGGCGGCATCCGACAGCAACCGCGTCACGGTCATGACCGGCCAAACACCGCCGAGGTCGGCGAGCGCCACAAGCATCGCGACCTGCGTTTTGTAAAGCCGCAATGCGCGGGCAACCGCGCCGCGAGAGGCTTCCTGTTGTACGCTGGTCCGAAGTTCATCCGCCAGATTTTGCGTCAAAGTTGAGAGAGGCGCGGTGAGGCAACGTTGCAGATAGTGGGGATAGCGCACGATCAGCCGGGTCAGATACGGCGAGGCACCGAAAACACCCTCAAGTACCGCAACGACTTGTGGTCTCAAGATGCACAGTGCCAACGCCTGCAGCGATGCATCGGCGGCAGCGACGGCGGCAAGCGCTGCCAACTCACGATCGGCGCGCTTCCTGTCGTAACATCGTGGTGCGTCGACGAACTGGTCAGCCAACGGCACTTGCAGGTTGAGCGGCACCATCGAGTTCTCCCGCTGCGCTCGTTCGGGCCGTGCTGCGTGCTGGGTCGCCAAGCCGCAGCACGATGCGTAACCCCGGTGCATTGTCATCCAAACGCACCAGCCCACCGTGCAGCCTGGCAACTGCTGCGACAAGACTTAACCCGAGGCCGGTTCCCGGCCGAGAGCGGCTCTGCTCCAATCTGACGAAACGCTTGGTCGCCCGTTCACGATCCGCCGCAGCGATGCCCGGCCCCTTGTCGGTAACGGATATCTCGACCGACCCCTCGGAACGGCGCAAAACGGAAATCATAACCGGTCCGGCAGGTGGCACCGAAACACCTGCCGAATATTTGATTGCATTGTCGATCATGTTGGCGACGGCTTGACCAACCAGTTGACGGTTGACTGACAGCACCACCGCGGTCTCGCCTGAAATCTCGATACTGAGCCCCGCTTCATCGGCGACGGGTTGATAAAGCTCAGCCACGTCGCGGACCAAAGCCGCGATATCGCACGGTGTCTGCGTCGCATCGACGGCACCGGCTTCCAGTCGCGCAATCAACAGCAAGGCGTTGAAGGTCTGAATCAACCCGTCAGCTTCTTCGATGACTTTTTCGAGCCCGTCGCGGTGCGCTGCCGGATGGTCATCACGCAGAGCCGCTTCTGCGCGGTTGCGCAACCGCGTCAAAGGTGTTTTTAAATCATGCGCTATGTTGTCTGAGACTTCGCGCAAGGCCTGCATGAGTTCTTCGATGCGGGACAGCATCTCATTGAGACCAGAGGCGAGATGATCAAACTCGTCATCGGACCCGTCGCGCGGCATCCGTCGCGAAAAATCGCCGTCCATGATCGAGCGTGCCGTCTGAGTTATGTCGGCGATGCGGCGCACACTGCGCCGATTGGCGGTCAGCCCCAGCCCCAGCGCCACCGCGGCCAACAGGCCGACGCCGATAAACGCCAGCCGTTGCAGATTAGAGGCGAATGACCGCTGATCCTCGATGTCGCGGGCAACCAGCAACTTGCCGCCGCCGGGTACCGGCAACACAATGCCGGCAGCAGCGTGATAATCTGCATCCACCGCGTTCCAGATTTGAAAAATGTCACCTGCTTCCGATATGCCGCTGGGAAAGCTTTGCAGATTACCAACATCAATCCATTTTGCGCCGTCCGGCACGCGCAAATAATAAAGCCCCTTGCCGGGCGCTGCGCTCCGCGCGCCAATAGCTTCGGCCAACGCGGAAATGCCGCCGCGATCCAACTCGCCGCGAAACGTCTGCACCTCAAAACGCAGCGCGTCGAGTGTACGCTCGGCGAGAAGCTTGTTGACCTGCCAACCAATGAGGGCTGCAAACACGACGGCCGCCGGAGTCAGTATCGCGAGCGCCGCCAGCGCAAAACGTAAGGGCGCAGCCAGCGGTTGATCCAGAGTGCGACCAGAATTCGTGTTATCCATCGCCGTCTCGGACCACATACCCGGCACCCCTGACGGTGTGCAGAACAGGTCGCGGCTGCCCCTTGTCGATCTTGGCGCGAAGCCGGGAGATGTGCACATCGATAACGTTGGTTTGCGGATCGAAGTGATAATCCCAGACGTGCTCAAGCAGCATAGTGCGGGTGACGACTTGGCCGGCATTGCGCATGAGATACTCAAGCAGGCGAAACTCGCGTGCCTGCAGCGGAACTGTCTCGCCGCCGCGTGACACTTTGTGACTGAGCCGATCCAAGATCAGATCTCCCACCACGTAGCGGGTGGTCTGAGCTTCTGGATCCGAACGCCGGCCGAGCGCCTCGACGCGCGCCAGCAATTCCGAAAAGGCATAGGGCTTAGTGAGGTAATCATCACCGCCTGACCTGAGGCCCTTGACGCGATCATCGACTGAGCCAAGCGCTGAAAGTATCAAAACCGGCGTTCGAGCGCCCTCGGCCCGCAGCGTCTCGATGATGCTCAATCCATCGCGCTTGGGCAGCATACGGTCGACGACCAAAACGTCGTAGCCACCGTCGCGCGCCATGCCGAGCCCCGTGTCGCCATCCCCTGCCGTATCGGCCGCGTGCCCGCTCTCTTTCAGCGCTTTGCATAAAAATTGTGCCGTTTCCCGGTCATCCTCGATTACCAGAACCCGCATCTTCATGCCCTTCCAATGCAGTCCGTGAAACGACGATGGCTCCGGTTTCCCGGAGCCATCGTTAGCACTTATTGCAAACGTTCCGACATCGGTGCCTTAGCCCTTCTTCAACTGCACGGCAACGAAGCGCGTCTGATCACCACTGCGAACGCGAAGCAGAAGCGCCCGCCGTCCCAGCTTTGACGCCTCGGCAAGTCCCTTGGAAACGTCATCGACGCTGGTCACCGGCTGGCTCGAAACTTCGATGATGACGTCGCCGGCCCGCAGGCCTTTGAGTGCAGCATCGGAGGCGCTGTCTACATCGACGATCGCCACGCCATCGCGGCTGCCCTTTGCAGCACTCAATTTCAACCCAAGCGCTTCGATATCCGCGGGCGCTGCTGACTTGGGCAGGTCGGCCTTTGCCGGGATCGCGGGCACCGGACCATTGGCATTCTTGAAGTCGCCGAGCTTTACCGCAACTTGCTCCTCTTTGCCCGCCCTCAGCACCATGACGTCAGCGGTCGCGTCGGGGGCCAAAGCAGCAATTCGCCGCGCCAAATCGCGGCTATCGGCAATCTTGCCGCCATTGACCGACAGAATGGTGTCGCCGTTCTTGAGACCAGCATGTGCGGCAGGGCCATCTGCGGTGACTTCATTGATCAGCGCCCCGCGCGTTTCTCCGAGGCCCAGGCTGGCTGCAGTATCTTCATCGACATTCTGGATTTTGACGCCCAGCCAACCACGACTGACCGAACCAGACGCACGAAGCTGATTGACGACTTCGCTGACGGTCTTCGCTGGCACCGCGAATGCGATACCGACACTCCCACCCGACGGGCTGTAAATGGCGGTGTTGACGCCAACAACTTCGCCGTCGAGGTTGAATGTCGGGCCACCGGAATTGCCGCGGTTCACCGCCGCATCGATTTGCAGATAATCGTACGGACCCGAGCCGACGTCGCGTGCCAGCGATGAAACGATCCCCGCCGTGACGGTGCCGCCGAAGCCGAACGGGTTACCGACCGCGATCACCCAATCGCCAACCCGCGGGTCCTTTGCCGCAAGCTTAACGAAGGGGAATTTGCGATTTGGCGACTTGATCTTGAGGAGCGCGATATCCGTGCGCGGGTCGGTACCGACCAGTTCGGCATCGACCTTCGCGGTCTGATCATCGAACGACAGCTGAATCTTGTTGGCATTATCGATGACGTGATTATTCGTCACCACATATCCGTCCTCGGAGATGACGAAGCCCGAACCTTGAGCGAGGGTCGGCATTGCGCCGCCGCCATTGCCCTCTCCGTTACCGCGCGGAAGGTTCCTGAAAAACTCGTTCAGCGGATGATCTTCAGGCAAGCCGGGAATGCCACTGAAGGGCTCCGCCTGCCGTCCGCGCGGCCCGCCTTTCGGATTGGGCACTGGAAGCTGGGCAACCTTCGGTAATCCGCCACCGACAACGTGAATGCTCACCACCGAGCCCTTGACGCGGTCGACAATGTCGGCGAACGACAGCGGGGCACGTGACATGGTCGCGCTTGGCGCGAGTTGAGCCGACGACGGCTGCGGGTACGTCAGCGTTCCCAACCCGATGACGGCTGCCAATGCCACGGCGGCAACGGCGGACTTCGATCGGGCGAGAGGGCGCAAAATCAATGGGGACGTTGTCATGAGGGGCTCCTGGCGCAGAAGACAGACTTTAAACTTAGATTGTCTTTAGAGAGCCCAGCCTTACGTAGTCCTTTCAGATGCATTAAAAATTTGTAATACATTGCGAGATTCTGCTGAGCACGCGGCGTCAAGGTGCAACGGCAAAGGATTTTGTACATGCGATCACGCGGCGGAAATGGCGTGAGGTTTGCAGCCTTGCTTGTAACCGGCGGCGTCATCGCGCAACTGCCTCAGGTCAGCGCCGCAGGCGTCATACGCGCTCGCGACAACATTTTGGCATCGCAGTCGAACCAGTCCCTCATCGTGCCGGTTGCGGTGTTCGGCACCGATGATCGCACGGTTCTGCCGCCCAATCTCAAGCCACTGCGAGAAAGCCTCGGCGTCCTGTTCAACATCCGCTTGCGCACTGTGTGTACCGCGTTTTGCGTGGCTCACGATATTATCGGCACCGCTGCGCACTGCCTGTACCGGACAAAAGGGGAAAAGGCACCGAAGTTTGCCGATTATTGGTTTGCGCGCAACTATGATGCGATACGCGATTATTCCCGTATCGCAGGTTTCAATACCGGCACGAGCGCGCAAAATATTATCGCGGGGAGCGCCTCCCTGTCGACGACTCCACCAATCGACGCGACGAGGGACTGGGCGTTCGTTCGCCTTGCAACGCCCGTTTGCAACAAAGGCGTGTTTGAAATACGTGCCATGCCTCCAGAGAAAATCATCGAGGAGAGTAAGGCTCGCCATATTTATCAGATTTCGTATCACAAGGATTTCAAACAGTGGCAGCCTGCGTTTTCGCAGCCGTGCGCCGTCGACCGATCGTTTTCAGGCGTGTCGTGGACAACCATCGCCGCCGACTTCGCCGCCGCTGATAAGTTGGTGCTGCATACGTGCGACACCGGCGGGGCTTCATCCGGCTCACCGTTACTGTTGGATACAGAGCAAGGGCCGAAGGTCGTCGGAATCAATGTCAGCACTTACGTGCAATCAAGGAAATTGATGCGAGGTAGCGTTGTCTCCGACACGAGCAAGACGGAAGTGATCGCCAATACCGGCGTGGCTTCAATTGCCTTCGCCGAGCAACTGGCCGCGTTTCGGTCTGCGCGCGTCCTCGCTGGCGCTGGAGCTCTCAGAGAGATGCAGGAAAGGTTGAAACGCTTAGGCTATTATAGCGGCCCGATCGACGGCACCTACGGACAGGCCATGCAGGTTGCGATTGTGAGCTTTCAAGCTCAAGCCAAACTTTTCGAGACGGGATTGGCGAGCGAAGACGTGCTGACGCATTTGCGGCTGCTCACGGCCAGATCAGATCCAGCATCGCCCCCTCGCTGACGGCTCAGCCGTCGCTACGATCGGCAAGGATGCGGGCAAGACGCTCCTGTTCTTCGTTGGAGAGAAAAGGTGGCGTCGGGACTGTCGACAAACCGCGCCGACTGCTTCGCCAAACGAAAAGAACGACAAGCGCCAAAAGCACGAAGGGTGAAAACCACAACAGCGCGGTTTGCACACCGAGACGCGGCCTGAGCAATACAAATTCCCCGTACCGGACCACCAGGAAGCGTTCGATATCGGCGTCGGTTTCGCCAGCCTGCAGGCGTTCGCGAACCAGCACGCGTAGATCATGTGCCAGCGGTGCACTGCTATCGTCGATGCTCTGGTTTTGACAAACCAGACAGCGCAGGTTCGCCGATATACCGCGCGCGCGGAGTTCGAGTTTCGCGTCAGCAAATCGCTCGTCGGGTTCG
>JANXYD010000160.1 GCA_025350265.1 Hyphomicrobiaceae bacterium
CCGACTTGCAGACGTTGTTTGAGACCGCATACTTCACCCGCTTCGGTATCGTCATGCCCGAGATCAAGGCGCAACTCGTCAATCTCACAACCTCCGTCGTCGGCAAGCGTTCAGCCATCGACCTGGCTTTGCTGCTCGACCCTGCCAAGCGCGCCGTATCACTCAAGGACGCCCAGACCGGAACCCGCGAAATGTACGCCGACACGACTTGGCACAGTGCGGCAGTTTATGCCCGCGAACGTCTGCCGCTGGGCGCATGCATCGCCGGACCTGCCATCGTCGAGCAACTCGACGCCACCACCGTCATCGAACGCGCGACAACGGCCGTCGTGGACCCCATGGGCAATCTGGTGATCCGCTTTGCCGATGCCGTTGGCGGCTGAACAGCAGGGCTGTCCCGATCTTATGGCTTGGGTTGCTCGGCACATTTGCCAGCGGCGGGCGTTGGATCGAGAAACGTGATCTCTTTGAGATCGCCCTTGATGGAGAACTCACCGTAATCGATCACCAGCTTGCGCGACACGCCGTTCTCGTAGAACAGGAAGCCCAGTTCATAGGCCGGCGAGGCGTCCTGCTTATCGGCACCTTTTTCATAGTAGCTGATCGAGATGGGCCACGCCGACAAGGCGTCGAGCGGTTCGGCGTTTTTCACGCCAGCCAGCTTCTTGTTGCCGCCGGGGAGGACTTCAGCACCGATGCTCGACGTCGTTTCGTAAACCTTATCGCCATGCTCCGAGCCGTCGTACAGGTCCGCCTTAAGCCGCGTCTGCCCCGCTTGCCCGGCAGCCACCAGCGCGATCGAATGTTGGACTGGCAGATAGACTTTGTTGCCGAACGCGATTTTTTTCTTCTCAGGCTTGGTCAGTTCGACGGCGAGATCGGCATCGCGATTGCTGCGGTTGGCGTCGCCGACGGCCTGCTCGCTTTGCTTCTGGTCGCGCAATTGGGTGCTGCTGAAGCGGAACAAAGTCGCGGCCCCATCTTCGAACGTCGTCGAACGCAGATCGGTGACCGAGGGCTGACCTTCGGCTCCCGCCATTTTAGTGACGAAGCGCATATTCTGAGTGTAGCCCTCGCAGGCCGAGCCGGTGATTTCAAACACCATGCGGCCCTGCACGTCGGTGACGCTGGACCCATTACGCGAATCGCCCAACGCCATGTCGTAGACCGCGCGATGCGGCACCATGACGATCGGCCCGCGTACGGCTGCGGCGTGGACCGGCAGTACCGCCGTGATGAGCGCTGCCGCACCGGCAACTCCCGCCAGTCCGGCCACGTATGAATAGCGACCAAATCGCATAATATCCTCGTCGGTTGACGCGCCGCACCTCAGCGCGTGGGTGTTAAGCTCACCCTGCGAGCTTGGCAACACTAAGGTCAGAACATACCGCTCTCGACATTGGCCGATCGACCGAGAATACTGTCCTCCAGGATTGGCATTGCAGCCATTGCCGTTATCGACCTCGCAGGCGTTTGCACTTATTCGGGGGAAATCATATGTTGACGCTCGACGATCATCTCTACGGCAAAGGTCCAAAACGCATTTTATCGCTCGATGGCGGCGGTGTGCGCGGCCTGTTCACGCTGGGGGTACTGGCCAAGCTCGAAGATATCCTTGGCCGCCGTTACGAGGCCCACTACGCCAGCTTGGGCAAGACGCGCGCCGATTTTCGCCTTTCGCATTATTTCGATCTGATCGGCGGCACGTCCACCGGCGGCATCATCGCCGCCATGCTGTGCCTGGGCATGCGCGTCGAAGCCATCCGCACCGCCTATCTGAAGATGTGCCCGAAGATTTTCGAACGCGGCCGCAAAGGCGTTTTCGATCGGTTGTTCAACCCCTACAACGTCTTCGCGCCCAACTTCGACGCGTCCGAACTGCAGCGCTCCATTGCGCAGGTGCTGGCTGGGGTCTTGGCCGAGAACAACCGGCGCGGCCATGCCGAACCGCTGTTGGATTCGGACCTGTTGCAAACCGGACTGGCGCTGGTGACCAAGCGCATCGACACCGGCAGCGTGTGGGTGCTGACCAACAACAACCGCGCCAAATACTGGGACCCCGACACGAAGCACTGGCAGCATGTGTTTCCCAGCGAGCATGATCGCTTCTATCCCAATGGTCGCTTCCCGCTGGCCTTGCTGGTGCGGGCGACGGCCTCGGCACCGTTCCTGCTGGACGCCGCCGAACTGTCGATCGGGCCGCGCGAAGGTGTCGGCGTGTTTCTCGACGGCGGCGCGTCGCCCTTCAACAATCCGGCGCTGGAATTGTTCTTGACCACCACGCTTAAGCAATACGACGCTGACGGCCAGAAGAAAGGTTTCTCCCCCAACGGTTTTGATTGGGAAGCGACGGAAGACCAGTTGTTCGTTTTGTCGATCGGCACGGGGGCGTGGCGTACGCGGATGAGCGGAGCCGACTATCAGGTCAAAAAGAACTGGGAGAAAGCCAAAATCGCGTTGCTGTCGATGATCGACGACGGCATGAAATCATCGCTGACGTGGCTGCAGGCGATGTCGGAGCCGACGCGGCCGACGCATGTCGACGGCAGCCTTGGCACCATGGCCGACCTGCGCGTCACTCCGCACAAGCTGCTCACCTTCCACCGCAGCAACGTGACGCTTGAAACGGCCGAGATCCAGAAATATCTGCCCGACGACAAGATCACCGACAAAATTCGCGACAATCTGCGCCGGCTCGACAACGCCGACACCAAGAACCTTGCACGGCTCGATCTGCTCGGACGACGGTTTGCCGAAACGGAGATACTGGACGCGGACCTGCCGGCTCGCTTCGATCCTTATCCGGTCGCGGTGGCGTAGCAGGCCACCTGTTTCGATCCGAATCGGGGCCTCGCGCGTTAAGGCGGCACCACTACCAACCGGACATGTCTGGATGTTTGAAATCAAACCGGATAGCGCGGGCAATGCGAGGCTGACGGCGAGCCAAGTGTTGACGATAGACGAATTCGCAGCGATCGCGGCACGGCTGGCGACCGAGCCCTTCCAGGCGCGGAAATCCGCGCTGATCGCCGCCCGCAAATGCCGCGCCACCGAAGCCGTGGAATCGCGCTGGAACGGCCAGGAGACGACGAATGTCGCCGCCGCCGGCGACTACATCGCAACCAGTCTCGACCGCGACGGCCGGCCTTTGCAGGATAACGAAGGCCACGCCAACGTCTACGTCATCTCGATGGATCAATTCGCCAATCTCTATCAGGCGACTGCCGTCCACTCGGACGCAGGCAATACCTACCGCGCCCGAGGCACCGTCAACGCGATTTTCATTCCCGGCGGGTTCGAGATAAAAGCACCGTGGGGCGAGACACAGCGCGCCGGCCGTGGTTACCTGCTGCACAACGGCCATGACGTCTATGGCAATCATGCCGACACCTTCGAAGCGAGCTACGACCGCATCACGTCGTGAGCGCACGCACCGGCAAGCCGACGAGACCCATCAGCGCATGCACGACCTCTGGATTTTCGGCTACGGTTCGTTGATGTGGCGACCGGGATTTGAGTTTGCGGAAAGCAGCCGCGCGCGCCTCGACGGCTATCACCGCGCCTTCTGCATCTCGTCGACGCATCACCGCGGCACTGCAGCGCGGCCCGGGCTGGTACTGGGGTTGGATCGCGGCGGCGCTTGCGAAGGCGTCGCCTACCGCATCGCCGGCGCCGATGCAGCCGCGATCCTCGCCTATTTGCGCCAACGCGAACTGGTCAACGGCGTCTATCGCGAAGCGCGCGTGCCGGTGCTTTTGCGCGACGGCACGCACCGCCACGTGACGGCGCTGGCCTACATCGTCGAGCGCTGCCATCCCAGCTACACGGGCGTGCTGCCGCTGTCGGTGCAAGCCCATCAGATCAGGGGTGCGCGGGGTGTCTCGGGTGACAACCTCGACTATCTGCTGGCGACGGTGCGACACCTGACGTCGTCTGGCATTCGCGAGCTCTCGCTCGAACGTCTCGTGACGATGTCGGCACCGCACGCCCAGCGCCTCATGCGCGATGGCCACACCTGCGTCAGTGCGGCCCCCATCCGCCGCGCCACAGCGCACCTGCCCGATCGCGCCCTGCGTCTCCGACGCGGCGATCGCACCCGTTTCGGCTATCGCCTGCGGTTGAACGGGGGTGGCTGAGGCGGTGTGGTGGCCGCGATTGCACATGCCACAACGGTCTGCACCCGACGCGTGGGCGAACGATCGAACTTAACGGCAACGGCTTTGAACCGGAGCCCCGCCGCTAGAAGGGCGAAGGCGCTAAGCCATTGATGCCTTGAAGCCTCAAGTTCGTGTTCAAATCCGATGCCCGCGAAGCGGCAGATGTACCCGATATGGCGTTAGCTCCGCCAGGTGGAGCGAATGAAATCAAAAGCTTGTTCGTTTCGACGCGTCCCGCAGCAAACAGACCTGGATTCGACGTGCTGGCTCCGGGGCC
>JANXYD010000162.1 GCA_025350265.1 Hyphomicrobiaceae bacterium
CTCCGTCGCCCAGCCGGCGGGCGATGCATCCTTATAGCCGATCGACACGCCGATCCGCCCAGCAGTGGTATTGCATAGCTTCAGATCGGCGAACGCGGGAGCGGCTATCAGATTCAGTCCGCTCATGGCGAACATCGCCGTCAGGAGGACAAATGGTTTTGCATTTTGGCTGCGACTTGAAGTTGCGGGCGTGCCGGTCATGATCAGTTCGGGTCCACCAGGATGACACGGAAATCGTTGACGTTGGTTTGTGTCGGGCCGCATTCGACGCTGTCACCGAGGGTTCGGAAAAACGCCGTCGAATCGTTGTTACGCAGCATGACTCCGGCATCCATGTGGCGCAATCGTGCCCGCGCGAGCGTGTCGGGCATCGCGATGGCGCCGGCCGGGTCGGTCGCAGCCCCGCTGCCGCCATCGATGCCGTCGGTATCCGCAGCCAATGCCATGATGCCGGGTGAGCCGTCGAGAGCCAATGCCAAACCAAGTGCATATTCCTGGTTAGGTCCGCCTGCGCCTTGCCCGGTGACCGTGACGGTCAGCTCGCCGCCCGACAGGATCGCCACCCGCTCGCCACGCAGCCGAGCCGCCACGGCCAACGCCGCGTGTTCCCGTCCGACCGCGCGTGCTTCCCCTTCAAGGCTGTCGCCGAGCAGATGAACGCCATAGCCGGCGTTGGCTGCCAGCTTTGCTGCCGCGTCCAGCGACGCCTGCGGCCGCGCCACGATCTCGAACCGTGCCGCATGCAAGCGCCGTGCGCCTGGTTTCAGCGTTTCATGGGCGGGATCGGCCAACGCTCGCGCTATGGCCTCGGGTGGGGTAATCCGATAGCGATCGAGTACGGCGCGCGCGTCGGCGAGCGTGGTCGGGTCAGCCACAGTGGGGCCGGAACCGATGGCTTGCGGCTCGTCGCGTGGCACGTCTGAAATCGCGAGGGTCAGCATGGCAGCCCCGTTGGCCGCAGCCGCCAGCTGTCCACCCTTGATGCGCGATAAATGCCGGCGCACCGTGTTCATGTCGCCGATCGGCGCGCCCGACCGCAGTAATTGCCGCGTCAACGCCTGTTTATCGGCAGCCGAGACGCCATCCACCGGTGCCGACCACAACGCGGACGCGCCGCCGCTCAGCAACACCAAAACCATGGTCGCGGGGCTTGCTGCGCGTACGGCCTCGAGTGCCCTGAGTGCCGCCCTAGCACTCGCGGGGTCGGGAACCGGGTGGCCGGCCTCCATCACCTCGATACGACGCGTGGGCAGGCCGAAGCCGTGCCGCGTCGTAACGAAGCCGTACAGCTGATCGCCTTGCCCCAAGCGTTCGTAATAGTCTTCCACAGCGACCGCCATCGCCGCATCCGCCTTGCCCGCGCCGACCACCAGCAGCCGCTGCCCGGCCGCAAGCATCGGCAAATGCCGTGGCACGCATGTCGCCGGATGCGCCACGCGCACCGATTCGCGGTAGAGTTCAAGCAGCAGCGCGCGCCGGTCGGCGAGCAGGTCGTCATGCGCCATCACACTCAATCCTCATGCAGGCCTAGGCTATGACATACGGAGCAATGTGCCCTCCTTCGTCAAGCTGCCTGAATGCGCCGCCATGGCGGAGAGCTGTTGCGATGCGCATCGCTCGTGCTAATGAGCGCGGCTCGTTGGCCAAAGCTGGCCGGATACCTTACGTAAGCACCGACTGCCGGATGTTGGTCGAAGATCGTCGCCGTTGCTCGCATCGGTAATGTTCCGACGCCACATCCGGACCTTAACTCCCCCCAAGCCTTTACTCCAAGGACGCCCCATGGCTGACATCAAAGACCCCGAAAACACCTTGATCATCGAAACGACCAAAGGCAAAGTCGTCATCGCCATGCGCCCAGACTTGGCCCCCAGCCACGTTGCCCACATCAAGAAGCTGGCGCGCGAAGGATTCTATGACGGTATCGTGTTTCACCGCGTCATTGAGGGCTTCATGGCGCAAACCGGTTGCCCCAAGGGCCAAGGCACGGGCGGCTCAAAGTATCCCAATCTGAAGGCCGAATTCAATACAGAGCCGCACGTGCGCGGCACCTGCTCGATGGCGCGTTCATCGATGCCCGATAGCGCCAACAGCCAATTCTTCATCTGTTTCGGCGACTCCCGCTTCCTGGACAAGCAATACACCGCCTGGGGCAACGTCATCGAGGGCATGGACAACGTCGACAAGCTCAAGCGCGGCGAACCGGTTGTGAACCCCGACAAGATGATCTCGGTCAAGGTCGCTGCCGACGTGAAGTGAATTTGCGTGCTGACCCCGGATCCTTTCAACGCGTCCAGTGTGACGCGCCGATCCGGGGCCAGCATGCAAGGCCGCGCCTCGCGGTACTGCGCCAAAGGCGTACGGAGCCGCTGCTTCGCCCCGTCAGGTCCGGTGTGCATGCCGATGCGAAGTTATCCCCGGCCTCTGAAGGCGTGGTATCTTGCTGAGTGACGAGATAATGCCAGCACGACCATGAGAGACGCGACCATGCCCCCATCGACACCACTGCCCCCGTCGGGGATGCGCAAGAACCTGGCGAATTATGGGGACGCGGAGTTCTCGGTTTTCCTGCGCAAGGCATTCATCAAGGCGCTCGGCTATACCGACGACGCCCTGGGACGGCCGATCATCGGCATCGTCGACACCAATTCAGGCTATAACGCCTGCCATAGCAATATTCCCGACCTCATCGAGGCGGCCAAGCGCGGCGTGCTGCTGGCCGGTGGCATTCCCGTACCGTTTCCAGTGATCTCGATCCAGGAGAGCTTCGCCAATCCCACCAGCATGTACCTGCGCAACCTAATGGCGATGGATACCGAGGAGATGATCCGGGCACAGCCTATGGACGCTGTGATCCTCCTCGGCGGCTGCGACAAGACGGTGCCGGCGCTGCTGATGGGGGCTGCGAGCGCCAACGTACCCGCCATCATGCTGGTGACCGGCCCAATGCTGGCGGGAAGCTGGCGCGGCGAGCGGCTCGGCGCTTGCACCGATTGTCGCCGTTTCTGGGGCCGCTATCGCGCCGGCGAACTCAGCGACGGCCAGATCGGCGAAGTCAACGGCGAATTGGCACCGACTATCGGCACCTGTGGCGTCATGGGCACTGCCAGCACCATGGCGTTGGCAGCGGAAGCCATGGGCATGATGTTGCCTGGTGGCGCGACCATTCCGGCCGTGATGGCGGAGCGGCGGCGGCTTGCGGAGCAAACCGGCACGCGCGCCGTGGCGATGGCCGCCGAAAAGCTGACCCCGGACCAAATCATGACGCCGGCCGCTTTGACCAACGCGCTGCGGGTCATACTCGCGGCAGGCGGTTCGACCAACGCGCTCATCCACTTGACGGCGGTGGCGCAACGAGTGGGCGTCGGCGTCGATCTCGCGGGTTTTGATCGCATGGGACGCGAAACGCCTGTGCTGGTCGATTTAAAGCCCACCGGGCAAGGCTATATGGAAGACCTTCATCGCGCCGGCGGCTTGACCGCGATGATGCGCGAACTCGGCGGATTGCTGGATTTCGACTGCCTGACGGTGACCGGCCGCACGTTGGGCGAAAATCTCACCGGCATGCCGCCGGCCTGGCCGCAGGACGTCGTCAAGCCCTTTGCAGCACCGGTTTACGCGGCGGGCGCCATGGCGGTGCTTACGGGCAATCTCGCGCCGAATGGCGCGCTCATCAAGCAGGCAGCGGCCCGTCAGTCGCTGCTGCAGCACACCGGCCGGGCTGTGGTGTTCGACAATCTTGCCGACCTCGCAGCCCGCATCGACAGCGACGCATTGGAGGTGACGGCTGACGACGTCTTGGTGCTGCGCAACGCGGGCCCCAAGGGCGCGCCGGGCATGCCTGAAGCGGGTTATATTCCGATCCCGCGCAAGCTTCTACGTGCCGGCGTTACCGACATGGTGCGTATTTCCGATGCCCGCATGAGCGGTACGGCGTTCGGCACGATCGTGTTGCACATCAGCCCGGAAGCGGCCGATGGCGGACCGCTGGCGCTGGTTCAAAGCGGTGACATGATCACGCTGGATACAAAACTCCGGCGCATCGATGTTGCGGTATCGGATGCCGAAATGCAGTCCCGCCGGAAAGCGTTGCATCCACCAAAATCCG
>JANXYD010000203.1 GCA_025350265.1 Hyphomicrobiaceae bacterium
GTCCGTCATGCCCGAGGTGGTGGCGGGATTTGCGATGGTCGTCAAGGCGCTGGGACTGGGGAGGCGGCGCGGCATTTGTCAGTACGGTTGTATATTCTGCAAAAGCCCTCAAAAGTTGAGGCTATCGCAAACGGCGCGTCATCGTCGCAACACCGAAAGTTTACTTGCTGGGTTCGGGCATCAAAGGCCAGACGACCGGCAATTTTTCCAACCCGTTCGGAACCTTCAATCCAATCGCAGGTAGCGCTGAGACCAACATCAACTGGTTCGGAACGGCACGCGGCCGTCTCGGTCTCGCATCGAATAACTGGCTGTTTTACGGCACCGGCGGTTTTGCTTTCGGCGAGGTCAGCTACAGCGTCAACGCGAAAGAGGGTGGCGGCAGTGCGCTGTTTCAGAGCGTGATGAACTCCACATCGACCAAGACGGGCTTTGTCTGGGGCGGCGGCGTCGAATACGCTTTGGGTCGCTACTCCATCAAGGCTGAGTACCAGCATATCGATCTGGGCTCGATTGGCGCTAGCGCGCCGGTCACTTTCATCGGTGGGGCGCAAACCGACAACGCGCACGTCGGCAGCGTGAAGCCGAACTTTGATACGGTCCGCATCGGCATCAACGCCAAGTTCTGAGCCTCTTTGGACTACAACATTTGCGCCATGGCGGGTTCAAGCCGTCATGGCGTACTCCAGCTTTCCCCATCCTCGACTTCCCCCATTTCCCTTGCCCTCAATTCGTGGTCCCATGCGGCTTCCGGAATCGAGAGGCTGCCATGCTGTCCGCCACGTCCACCTCCCCAGCCATCACCCGCACGCCGGGGCAGCGCCATGCACTGGCGCATATTCCCGGCGAGGATGGATGGCCAGTGATCGGCAACACGCTGAAATTGCTGCGCGACCCCATCGGCACGGTCGAAACCTTCCACGCCAGATATGGCCCCGTGTATCGCAGCCGCGCGTTCGGCTATCGCTCGGTGTCGCTGCTTGGCCCAGAGGGCAACGAACTCGTGCTGTTTGATCGCGAAAAGAATTTCTCATCTGCCGCCGGTTGGGGGCCAGTGCTGGATCAGGTGTTCCCGCGTGGCCTGATGCTGATGGATTTCGAAGAGCACCGGCTGCACCGCAAGGCGCTCGGCGTGGCGTTCAAAACCGGCCCGATGAAATCTTATCATGACGCGCTCAACGACGGCATCAGCCGGCGCATTGCCGAGTGGCATCTGGAAGGCGAAGGCCAGGGTGCGGGCGTCGAATTCGCGTTCTATCCGCACATCAAGCAACTGACGCTGGATCTGGCGGCGACATCGTTTCTGGGCATCGGACTTGGCGAGGGTGCACGCGACGTCAATCGGGCCTTCGTCGACATGGTGGCGGCGGCCGTGGGCGTGGTGCGCAAACCCGTGCCCGGCACGCAAATGTGGCGCGGCGTCAATGGCCGCAAAGTCATATCGGCGTTCTTCGCCGACGAAATTCCGAAGCGCCGCACCGGCAATGGTGCAGATCTGCTGTCGGAATTGTGCCGTACCACGAAGGAAGACGGCACGCTGCTGACCGTGCAGGAAATCATCGATCACATGAGCTTCCTGATGATGGCGGCGCACGACACGCTGACGTCGTCGGTCAGTTCACTGGTCTACCATCTAGCTGTCCATCCCGAATGGCAGGACAAGTTGCGCCAGGAGATGCTGGCGTTGGGCGTGGTTGCGGGGGCCAACCTGCCCTACGAGCGCCTGGGCGATCTGGAACTCATAGAAATGGCATTCAAGGAATCAATGCGTATCAACCCGCCGGTGCCGGCAATTCCGCGCCGCGCGGTGCGCGATTTCCAGTTCAAGGGTTTCGATATTCCCGGCGGCACGGGGGTCGGCATCAACCCGCTGTTCACCCACCGCATGCCGTCGATCTGGCCGGAGCCGGACAAGTTCGATCCGCTCCGCTTCACCGATGACGCTGTGCGTGGCCGGCATCGGTACGCGTGGGTGCCGTTCGGCGGTGGCGCGCATATGTGCCTGGGGCTGCATTTCGCCTACATGCAAGCCAAGACGTTTTTCTTCCATCTGCTGACTACCAGCCGCGTCTCGGTGGCACCCGACTACGCTCCGCGGTGGCAGATGTGGCCCATCCCCAAACCCACCGACGGCTTGCCGATCCGCATCGAGCGGATTTAACTGAAACCGCAAGACCTCGCGCTGCCGCGCGAAACGGGGCCAGCCCCGTGCCCCGCCGGAGGAACGCGTTCCTCCGGACCACCTGCCATTTTCAAGCAAAAAAAGAAGCGGGTTTGGGCGGCTGCCCATTCGCGGGCCACTCTCGACGCCGCCGAATGCGCGGCATGGCTTGCGGGTTCACCCCCACCCGGCGCGGCAGACGATTTTTTGGAAGGCAAAAAATCGGGCCGCGCCGACCTCCCCCGTCGAGGGGGAGGGAAGGGGAGTGTAGTGTTGGCGGTGTGGACCTAGGTGGGTACCTAGTGGCGGAAACCCTTTGTTTATGCGTATAATCGGGGCATCCCAGGCCAGATGAGGGGGCGGCAGATGTGCGTTCTTCACCCCCGGCAGGGAGCCGTGCCGTTTCTTTTTCGGCGACAGTAAGAAATGTCGTTGGACATGCAGGCCGTAGTCTAAGGCGACGATGCCAGCATGCCGGAAACGGATAAAAAGCCGGTCCAATGCGGGTTCAGTAACGCTAGACCCGTTGGCTCGAATGTTGGAATTGCCTGCAAAACGGCAATCGTGCTCATGCCTGATCAGCATGGCAGTCGAGCGATCCCCCGGCGGCAAATTGGGGCAAGGTGGCAGCGCGTCACCC
>JANXYD010000256.1 GCA_025350265.1 Hyphomicrobiaceae bacterium
CCCTGGGCTATTCCGTACTAAGGGGGATATTCCCACGCGTTACTCACCCGTCTGCCACTCCCCTTGCGGGGCGTTCGACTTGCATGTGTTAGGCCTGCCGCCAGCGTTCGTTCTGAGCCAGGATCAAACTCTCAAGTTGAAAGTTCTGATTCTGTGCTACTTGGATGGAATTCAATCCAAGGATCTGTATTACAGGGTCCTTCACAGCGATAAACTTTGCCAGGTTGCCCCGACTCAGCCTACCGATGGATGGTATGAAACACAGTATCGCCAGAGATCCAGTTGACCAATCATCGACACCCCGAAAGGCATCTACTATCGATCCGCCAGGACTCCGCCGCCTGCGTTTCTCTTTCTTCAAACCACATTGTCAAAGAGCCGGAGCAGACACAAATCCCAAGACCTGACTGAAGGTCCAAGAAGCGAAAAGAAGAACCACAGCAGGTTTCCCCGTTGGGCCTCGACTTCGATCAGGAATTGTTGCGCCCCGTGGGGTGGAAGACACTCAGTTTCGGGCCGCCAAAGTAGCCGCCGCCGTGTTTCGTGTCTCAACGACGCCGTTTAAACAACAATCCCCCCGCGGTGTCAACAGTGGTTGACGATATTTAACAACTACCGCGGAGGGCTGGGGATAACCGCAGGACAGGACCAGCGTCTGTCGCGGAAACTCGATTTTCCGTGCGCTGTGCGCGCAACTTTCGAGTCATTGGGCAGTCAGAGCTCGGAGTTATGCAATCGTCGCGACATCGACAGCTACGGTCATGGTCTGTTGGCCACCGCCAAGCAGCACGCCACTGATCGGGCTGATGTCGTCGTAGTCGCGACCGTATGCGACTGTGATATGCTCGCCGCTCGGGATTATGCCGTTCGTCGGATCGAAATCGATCCAGCCGGCTTCTGGCGACCACACCGAGATCCAGGCGTGCGATGCATCGGTGCCCTTGAGCTTGATCTGCCCGGGCGGCGGACGGGTCAAAAGATAGCCGCTCACGTAGCGCGCGGGGATGCCCAACGAACGAAGCGCTGCAATACTGAGGTGAGCGAAGTCCTGGCAAACCCCTCGCCGGGAACCGAGAACCTGGGTGATCGGGGTGGACACGTCCGTTGCGGTGGCGTCAAAACTAAATTCCGTGAAGATCCGCTGCGTCAGATCCATCGCGCCGGCCAACACTGAGCGACCTGTCGGAAACGACAGCTTGGCGAATGCTACAATTTCAGGTGTCAGCGGCGTCTGACGCGAGACGCACGTGAACTGGAGCACATCGGGGGGGGCTGCGGCATCGGTATAGGCGCACTCGAAGGCTTGACCGGCGCCGAGTTCAGGGACCGGCGGAGGTACCACATCGACGGTGCTGCTGGCGTGCACCGCAAACGTCATATGTGCATCTTCAATGCGCATCAGCACGGCAGTGTTACCGAAATAATCGGTGGTTTCATTGCTCTGTACGGCTGGCGGCTCGATCACGAGGCTGTGCCGCAGCAAGCGCTGGTTTGGCGACTGGCGCGGCCGCAAAAGCACCCTGTGATGCGACTGCAGTACCGATCGGCGATAACTGTAGCGGGTGCTGTGGGTGATTTCGTACCTCATGCCCGCGTCCGCGATTGCGCTCTGATCCAGCGCGACTCTTTTTCGACAACGCTGAAATAGCGCCGTGTCAGCGCGTCGATCAGTGCCGGAAATCCATCTGTAACGCCAGTCAGCAGCGATCCAAGTTGTGGCCTTGGTTCGCCCGCGGGTGGCGTTGCCAAAAGTTCGACATTGACCTGCCGCACCGTTCCGAGCATCGACGACGCCATGCGTTGGATATCGGTCCGCTCGCGCCCTTTACCGCCCCGCGGCAAGCGATCGATGTGCGACGAGAGTTGCACAAGCTGATACGCCAAACTGCGCGGGTTGGTTTCATCGAGGATCAGAAGATCGAGCACAAGCGGAAGCGACGGATCCAACCGGTAACGTGAACGATAGGTGATGAAGCTGTCGGCCAGCTCAAGTGCGAACAGAGCGTTGGCGCCGTCTTCGCTGCCGGTGGCGTCGGCGGCGAAAGCCATTCGCAGCAATCGCGAAAGATTAAGCGCGCGAGAGGTGCGCCGCCCCATGTCCAGGAACGACCAACCGAAGTTACGCGTCATGTTTTCATGGCTGAGGCCGTTGAAGGCTGCCACGACGCCGAGGCCGGCATCGATCAGGTCCAGAGATTCGCCGATTGACGTCGGCATCGATTGAGGTTCCCAGCGACGTCCGGAGTAAAATGCATTCAACGTGCGCCAAGCCTCGTTCGACAAGCGATCGCGCGTCAGGCTCGCAACTTGATGCACGCGAGCGAGGCTCTGCGGCAGAGCATTGACGCGGTTGGTCGACGTCAACACCAAATGCGCCAAATCTGCCACGGAGGTCGATGGATCAAGGTCAGGCAATGTGGCAGCGGAGCTATTTCCCACCGGATCGAGCATGTCGATCAAGACAGCGCGCATCAGCGTCGAATGCACATGCGGTCCGACGTCGGCTTCGACCCGGCCCAGGCAATTGCGTAGCACGCGGAACGTCCAGTCCACGTTCTCGATGTAGCAGCCGAGCCAGAATAGATTGTCGGCGGCGCGACTGGGCAGATCCTGCGGCGTGCGTTCAATCTGAGCGGTGCTGATCGCGGGTCGCAACAGGCTCTGAAATACCGGCTGTGCCTCGTTGCTCAAAACCCAGACGTCGCGCGAAGCGCTGCCGGCGGACGTGACCGCCATGGAACTTCCCGGATTGACCGTCATTGCCAGCCCTCCCGGCATGACGATGAACCCGCCCGGCAAAGCGGTCGCAAAGATGCGGACGGCATAGGGCTTGGGCTCCAGGCCATTTGCACCATATGAAGGCGCAGTGCCGAGCGCCACTTTTTCCTCGGCGACCAGCGTCGCGCCATTCAGCTCGATCTCGGCGATCAGCGCGTGACGATCGTGCGCCGACATCAAAGCTGGATCGCGTGCCGCTGCGGCACGACCGGGACGTGCCGTTTGTTCATAGGTACCGCGAATGAAATAGCGGTCCAGATTGGCAACCACCGTCGCGCGCGCTTTGGCATCACCCAGCCACCATTTTTCGACGTCCCAGACCTTAAGGTCTTCGCCCAGCAAATGCCGGCACAAGGCGGGCATATACCCACCGAGTCCGCGATTTTCGGCGAGCGCCGTGCCTAACGCGTTGACGACCAGGTCAGGGTTTTTTCTGGCTGCCTGCACCAGACCGACCGGCCCCAGGAATCCGGCTGGATCAAGCTCGAGTGCATCGGACGCCGCGCCGGCGACGCATCGGACGATCACATC
>JANXYD010000289.1 GCA_025350265.1 Hyphomicrobiaceae bacterium
GGGCGCGTGTTCATGACCGAACTCGATTGCACATTCCGCGCCATCGATGCAGCCACCATGGCCTGCAAACTTGGTGAAGGCGCCGACGTCATCTTCGTCGATTTCCACGCCGAGGCCACCAGTGAAAAGGAAGCGCTCGGACATTTCCTCGATGGCCGCGTCACCGGCGTTGTGGGCACGCACACGCATGTGCCGACAGCCGACCATCGCGTGTTGCCGGGCGGCACCGCGTATATGTCCGATGGCGGCATGTGCGGCGATTATCAGTCGGTGCTGGGGATGGATATCGAAGAGCCGGTCAATCGGTTCCTGACGCGCATTCCCCGCCAACGCTTCGAACCGTCCGAAGGGCCGGCGACGCTGTCGGGCATGTGCATCGACGTGGACGACACGACGGGATTGGCGAAAGCGGTCGAGCCATTGCGGCTCGGCGGTGTTTTGGCACCAGCCGAGCCGTCGTTCTGGACCTAGACGTTGGGCAACGTGTTGGGTCTACTGCCCCGGCAAGTCGACTGCGACCTGCAAGGCTAGAGTTGGCATCATCGAAAGCCGGCCACGCCGCCTCTCGTCCTGCTTGGCATCGCTTGTGCGGTTTGAGTTGTAAAACCGCTCGTCGCTCGGACCTGGGCAGCACCCCAGCAACCAATCGATGCTCTCGTGCACTCAAGTTAGTGCCGCGTCGGTTAACGAATAGTTAATTCCGCGGCCGTTCAGTGCCGCTTGCATGGCCACCATTTGGCATGGCGCGGTCGGCTACGTGCACCCAAGGTGCAGGTGGGGCCGGCCGACACCCGTGCGGGTGGGTCCGGCCGCCAAGCGCACTTGGCGAACTCACTCTAGTCGACGGCAACCAGGGCGGCCATGACGGGGCGCTGTTCGGCCAATAATACGTTGTAGGTACGGCAGGCCGCACCCGTGTCCATGACTTCAAGGCCGATGCCGCGAGCGCCAAAGGCGGCGGTTACCATGGGTTCGGGGAAAATCTGCCTGCGGCCGGTGCCGACCAGCAGGAACTGCGGCACTTCCAATCGTTCGAGCACCGCCAGCAGCGGCGCGGTCAGATCCGCAGCGGTTGCCGGCGTCGGCATCGTCCAGGCATGCATGCCGTCGCCGAGTGCCAGTACCGCCCCGCGATGGCTCATGCCGGCGAACCGGAACCCGCCGTTGCCGTACGCCTCGATCCTGGCCCGCTCCGGCACGAAGCCGTCGAAGCGCGGGGACGCGTGTTGGTCATCCATGGCGGTGTCTCGGCCTCGTGGATTGGGTCAAATCTTCGCACGACCCGACAGGCGCGAGCTGCAACCGGAGTTGTTGGGTCGCGCAAGACTTGACCCAACCTACAACGTTGACATCAAGCCTTGACGGATTTCGCGGCCGCCTTGTCCTGCTTGCCTTGCACGGTGTCGCGATTGACGCCGAAGTAGAGCAGCAACGGAGCCGCCACGAAGATCGACGAATAGGTGCCGATGATTATCCCGAACAGCATGGCGAACGAGAACCCGTGGATCGCTTCCGTACCGAACAGATAGAGCGCCAGCACCGCCACCGCCGTCACCGACGAGGTCAAAACCGTGCGCGACAGTGTCTCGTTGATGGAGAGGTCGAGCAACTGCTCAAAATCCATCTTTTTATACTTGCGCATGTTTTCGCGAATGCGGTCGAACACCACGACGGTGTCGTTGATCGAATAGCCGGCGAGCGTCAACAGCGCCGCCACCGTCGCCAGATCGAACTCATACCACAGCAGCGAGAACATGCCGGTGGTGATGAACACGTCATGCACCAGCGCGATGATACCGGCAACCGCGAACTGCCACTCGAAGCGGAACCAGACGTAGATCAGAATGCCGCTCAGTGCTGCGATCACGGCATAGATGCCGGTGCGCTTCAACTCCGACGACACGGTCGGGCCGACGGTTTCGGTGCGCCGGATGTTGACGCCGTCGCCCAACGCCGCCTTGACCTTGGCGGCTGCCGCAGACTGCGCTTTCTCGTCTGACTGCTGGCCGATGCGGATCAGCGC
>JANXYD010000310.1 GCA_025350265.1 Hyphomicrobiaceae bacterium
GCCTGGGATGCCCCGATTATACGCATAAACAAAGGGTTTCCGCCACTAGGTACCCACCTAGGGGTGCTCGCCGGCGGCCACACGGACGATTGGCGGCGTGCGTGCATATCCCACTGCGCGACCCGTCGCATTGAGGCCGAACGCTCTTCGGTGCTACCAGGGTTGCTGCGCCCAGCGGTCGCCATTTTACGGTGTCACGAGATCGGGACGACGTTTGAAGCAACGGGGAATGACGATGAGTGGATTTACCGCGAGAGCCGGTGCGATCGCTTTATTTTTGAGCGCCATTAGCGCGACGACGCTGATGGCGCAGACGCCGGCAGCGACTGAAAACACACAGCCAGCAACGTCAGCCGCGCCTGGGGTGGCCACGTTGCCGCCGGCAGCGCCCCAACCGGCGGCAACCAAGGTCGCTGCGCCCGCAACCAAGGGTACGCCGGCGAAAGGCCGCGAATGCACCCGCCTGCCATTGTCAGACATTCAAGTCGGCCGCGACAAGACGATCGAAGTCGCGCGCCTGCGCCTCGATGAATACATGGCCAAGGTCGGCAAGCAGAAAAGCTGGAAATCCTGGGATAAAAGCCTCGAAACGGTTTCCTGCGACGAATACCTCAACGTCCCGTTTCTGGGCCAGGAATATAAGTGCATGGTGACGGCCACGTTCTGTCGCAAATCCTAGCCGCGAACAGACAATATAGGCCAGCGGTGCCGAATCACTTAAACCAGCCGTCGACGCCGACACGGCGTCGAGCCCTGCTCCGGAGCTGACGATGCGCTTGAAAACATCAATCCTGGCCGCCGCGATACTTAGCCTCGCAACCCCACTTCCCGTTCTCGCCCAGGACGCGATCGGCGTGGCAAGTTGCGACACCTTCCTAACGACTTATCAGGCCTGTGTCGGCGCGAAGTTATCGCCCGATCAGCGCGCCTCCGTCGGTGCTGCGCTTGAGCAGACGAAAGCAAATTGGAAGGCGGTTGCAGCCGAGCCGGGCGGCAAAGCCAAGCTCGATGCGACGTGCAAAGAAACCGCCGAGAAGATGAAGAAGGAAGTCGCCGCCTTGAACTGCGCTTGGTGACAGTAACGCCCAATCGTGTCGATGCCGCCTTCTAGCAGCAACCGTCAGTGCGGGTCGGACATCCGCACTTCACCCGACAGCCAGCACCCAGCTGCCTCGTCGGCGTGATCGGCTAGAGTGACGGCCAGGCGCGAAGGGCAACCCATCGCCTCACCCTGGCGCACGCGGATGGTCCGGCGCAATCCAATCAAGCCCCAATGCTTGAGCCCGTACAGCAAGGCCGTCGCGGCCACTCCGGTCGCAGCGTCTTCTGGGAAGCCGGACGCCGCCGGGAACTGCCGCGCATGATATGTCCGTTCGTCTTCCAGGTCACACGCGAAGGGGTAGAGCCCCGTTGATCCCAGCCGCTCGCACAGCGATTGCAACCGCGTAAAATCCGGTTTCAGTTCATTCAGAACGTTCGGTGACGCCAGTGGAATCAGCGTCTTGGTCCGCGACGTCGTGGCGTTGATCAGCGGCAGGTCCAGCAAATCCTTCTCCGCAATGCCCAGCACAGCAATGATTTCCGTTCGATGGCTCGCGTCGACGGCAGTAATCGTTGCGGGGGGTTGGGATATCGCGACGGCACCTGTATCGGAAATGCGCCCTCGAACAATGCCGCTCTTGGTCTCGATGCGCACTTCGCCCGGTTTCAATTGGCCCTTTTTCGCCAGCAACCACGTGGTTCCCAGCGTACCGTGGCCGCACATATCCATCTCGGCCAGCGGCACGAAGAACCGATACTGCAGATCGGCTTTCTGCTTGTCGGACGGTGCCATGACGAACCCGGCCTCGTGCCCGCAGGCAGCAGCGATGCTTCGCATTTCGTCGCTGGTCATGCGATCGGCGTTCAGCACCACGGGAGCTGGATTTCCACCGCGCGCGCCGATGCAAAAGACATTCACATGTTCGACAGCAGTCATATGCTCATCCATGCTTGTGAATACAGCGCGTGTGAAGTCAGCGCTCGTCCGATGGGTCGTCGACGGATTCGATCGGGCGGTTTATCGACATGCCTTGACGGACACGACAGCCGACGCCGATACCGTATGAGAGAACGTTGATTGCTGGAAAGCAAGGGAAATAACACGGTGCAACTTATACCTTCGCCGGATGGCATCTTTTATCATGAGGATATGGTGCCGGGTGCCAGTGCCACCTACGGCGACCTTACAGTAACCCACGACGCCATCGTCGCCTTCGCGACCACCTACGACCCGCAACCAATTCATCTCGACGAGGCGGCCGCCAAAGCTTCCATCGTAGGCGGTTTGTGTGCCAGCGGTTTCCACACGTGCGCGCTGATGATGCGCCTGTTATGCGATCATTTTCTGCTGCGTTCGACGTCGCTCGGTTCGCCCGGACTGGACGAAGTCAAATGGCTGCAGCCGGTGCGGCCAAACGACCACCTTGCGGTCCGTATCAGCATCCTCGAAACGCGTGATTTGCAATCGCGCCCCGAGGTCGGCATCTCCAAGATGCGGTTCGAATTGCTGGACGCGGCCAAACGCCCTGTGTTGGAAGCGATCACCAATCAGCTTATGAGCCGACGCCACCCGGGTCAGCCATCCCCCGCGAGTCGTCCAGCAAATGCGGCACGCGCAGCGCTGCCGTCATTATGGGATGAGCCGGCGATCGCGACGGTCGCCGACACCGGCAACTATTTCGAAGATATCGTCGTCGGCGAAAATCGCGCTCTTGGTGGCCACACGTTCGGGCGTGGCGAAATCATCGCCTTTGCCGAAGCCTTCGATCCCCAGCCGTTCCATGTCGACGAGGCCGCCGGCAAACAATCGCTGTTCGGCGGCTTGGCGGCCAGCGGCTGGCACACGGCGGCGATCTTCATCAGGCACGTCGTCGAAACCCGCCAGCAACACGAACGGTACTTGAGCGCTGCACGCCGGCCGCTGGCGCAATGGGGACCGTCACCGGGCTTTCGCAATCTGTCCTGGCCACGGCCGGTGTTGATGGGCGACCACATCGATTACCGCAACAAGGTGATCGAAAAGCGCGAACTCAAGTCGCGCCCGAACCGCGGCATCGTCGTGTCGCAAGGTGAGGGCCGCAACCAGCACGGCGAGGTCGTTTATCGCATCACCAGCCAAATCTTCGTCGAACGCCGCGCGTCGCGCTGAAGCCTAATGCCGAGCTCCGACCCCACCGTTATTTGCGCGCGTGGCGTTCCGCTGGCGTCCACGTCTTCAACCCCGCGCGACGATACTGCGGCGGCAGCGTGACTTCTGCTCCCAGCGTATAAGCGGCATGAAAGCCCCAATGCGGATCATCGAGAAACTGCCGCGCCGCAGCAATCATGTCGGCCTTGCTTTCGACCAGAATGGCCTCCGCCTGCCGTGCATCGGTGATCATCCCGACAGCCATGGTCGCCAAACCACTTTCCGCCTTGATGCGCTCGGCGAACGGCACCTGATAGCCGGGCCCCACCGCAACCCTTGCGGTCGGATCAATTCCTCCCGATGACACGTCGATGAAATCGCAGCCGGCCTGCTTCAGTTCCTGCGCGAAAATCACGACTTCATCGACCGTCAATCCACCGTCCATCCAATCGGTCGCCGACACGCGAACGCCAAGTGGCTTATGCGCCGGCCACGCCGCGCGGCAATCGGCGAAGACTTCGAGCGGAAACCGCATGCGATTGGCTAGCGCCCCACCGTAGTTGTCCGTGCGCACATTCGATATCGGCGACAGGAACTCGTGCAGCAGATAGCCGTGTGCCGCATGCAATTCCACCAACTCGAAACCAAGCCGCTCTGAGCGCGCAACCGCATCGACGAAGGCCTGCCGGGTCGCCGACAGATCGTCGAGCGACATGGCGCGCGGAATTGAATGCCCAGCCATGGCCACGGCGGACGGGCCATGCGTCGGCCACGCATCGGCTGTGTCGCAAGGATCTTGCATCGTCTTGCCTTCCCACGGCCGTTTCGACGATGCCTTGCGGCCGGCGTGCCCGAGTTGGATGCCGAGCCTAGCCGATCCATATTTGCGACATGCGTCGAGCACCGGCCGTAACGCCGCTTCGTTTTCGTCCGAGTAAAGCCCCAGGCACCCGTGCGTGATGCGGCCTTCGCGTTGCACCGCCGTCGCTTCCACGATCAACAACCCCGCGCCCGAGTTGGCGAGCATGCCCAGATGCATGGCGTGCCACGGCGTCGCCGACCCATCCTCGGCCGAATACTGGCACATCGGCGCGACGACTAGCCGATTGTCGAGCCGCAAGTTGCCAAGTTCGATCGGCGAAAACAGGCGAGGTGTCATGATGATCTCCGACTAAAACAGCACTATTTGCAGGCGCACGTGTCGCAGCGGTCATGGCCAGATGCTCGCGCCGCGTCAAGCAAAACGTGTGCAAGTCAGCACCGCATTCGAGCAGAGCAATACCTCCACGCGACAGCGCGCAAGGCTTTTCGAGTAACGCCGAGGTGCTCAAAATATAGCAAAAACGGGCGCAACTTCGCTGCGGCATCAAAGAAGTGCTTGATTTTCTGCATAAAGCAAGACATCACAGCGCTCCTCACATACAACCAGGACACTCAACCATGGCCGCCAAACCCGCCAAGAAAGCCCCGAAGTCTGCCGCCGGCGCGCCTGCCAAAGTCGCCGCGAAGCCGGCGGTGAAGGCCGCCACAAAGGTCGCAGCCAAGACCGACACCGTCACGCTCAAGCATCTCGGAGCAGCGCTCGCCGAAGTGCACGCGATGCCAAAGAAGCAGGCCAACGCGATCCTCGAGGATTTCGTCGGCATGGTCACCAAGCACCTCAAGAAGGGCGCGCGCATCCGCATGTCCGGCCTCGGAATCCTCCAGGTTCGCAAGCGCGCTGCCCGGATGGGACGCAACCCCGCCACTGGCCAAAGCATCAAGATCAAGGCTTCCAAGAAGGTTGCATTCCGCGCCGCCAAGGAACTGAAAGAACAGGTCTGACAGGCGTTTTAGGCGTTTCTGGCAATCCCGACGGGTCGTTCGCCTGCATCCGGCGAACGACCTTTTTTCATGTATCGCAAGACCATCAGCTCTGCGTCCGATGCCGCGCAATCATCCGGTCGCCGATCATCAGCACGACCGCCGCGATCGCGATCTGCGCGACCGCGCCAAACGCCAGCCCCCGGAACTCCGGCACAGGCAACAGCTGCGACGCCAGTGCCGAACCCATGGCGATGCCGACGTAAAGCATCGATGAATTGAGGGCCAAAAGCAGTTGTGCAGACTCCGGATTGATCGTCACCAGACGTGATTGCTGCGCCGTGAAATGCGACCAACTGCACAGCGACCACGCCGCAAGCACCACAATTGCCAACCCAATTTGCGTCGGCCCTTGCGTCACCAGCGGCATGAGAACAGCCAGCAACGCGCACAACGTCAGCAGGATGCGCGACGGCCGGAATGCGTCGGTCAGCCGCGAACTGATCACCGCCGCGACGAAGGCCATGCCTCCGTAAACCGCCAACACCATCGCAACGCCCGAACCTGTCAAACCGAGCCGGACCTCAACTATGAGCGCGAGATACGTCAGCGTCGTATAACTTGCGCCGACGTAGAACACCGTGAACAGCAGCGCCATCAACATATGCGGCGTTATCAGGATACGTCCGAGTTCGCTTGTCGATGTGGCACGAAACGCCGTCGTCGCCGGCACGATCCGCCACAGCGCGCCCGCCATCGCCAGCGCCAAGGCTCCGACCGCGAGAAATGCCGTTTGCCAGCCGAAAGTGTAGCCCAGCCACGCCCCGATCGGATTGCCGATCCCCTGCGCCGCCGTAAACCCGATAAACACCTGCGCCAACGCCCAGCCCCGCCGCTCTGCTGGCACCAGCGACACAGCAACCGCCGCTGTCGCTGGACTATAAAGCCCGCCACCGAACGCCGTCACGATTCGGGCAAGCTCCATCCCACCCAGCGACGGCGCAAGCGCACACGCGATCGACCCGGCACCGACCAGCCCCATCGCCACGGTGACCACTACACGGCGCGGCCAACGTCCCGTTCCGGCAATCAGCAATGGCGATCCGATCGCGTAGGCGACGGCGTAATACGTGAGCAATCGCGCCCCTTCCGCCGGATCAATGGCCAGGCTGCGCGTAATTGTGCTCATCAGCCCGAGCACGACGAACGCCGCGATGCCGACCATGAAATTCCCGAGCGACAGCGCAAACAGCGTCAATCCGGCCCGTGCCGGTAAAGCATGCGATGCCGTTGACATGTCGAAAATTCCGGTGCGGCCGAGAACGGATTGAGAATAAGATCGCACGCATATCCGATCGAAAAAGTTACATCTGCTTAACTTTGTTTGCAGGCAGCAAGAACGATCGCGTTTGATTGAGGAATGCTTAAACACGGCTTAACCCGCTTAGACTAGCTATCAATCGCAAGCATCAGCACAGCAAAAAAGCGGGACACCCCATGGCCGCAGCCGATATGGCCGTTTGGCGCAAGCAAAACAGCAACACCATTCCCGTCGAGATCCAACTCGTCGATGGCTCACGCCTGAAGGGCACGATGCTGCTATCGCGCGACAAGACATTGCGCGAGTTCTTCAACGTCTCAGCCGAAGCCTTTATCGATTTCGATTGCCAGCGCGACGGCCCCATCGTTCTCGCCAAGGCGTCCGTGCGCATGCTGCGGCCGGAAGACGCGAAGGCAAAGGACGATCAGTCCAAAATCGACGCACTCGCCGCCCGTCAAGCCGAACTGGAAAAGGCCGATCCGCATAAGCTGCTGGGCGTTGCCCCCGGGTGCGACCACGAGTCCCTGCGCAAGGCGTATATAGCCCGCGCCCGCGCCTATCACCCGGATCGCTTCGGCGAACACGAGCTGCCGCCTGAGGTGAGCGAATACTTGAACGCCATGGCCCGCCGCATCAACGCCGCCTACGAAAGCCTCGAAGAGGCAGCGACGGCCGCGAAGACATAGCCATCCTAATCCGTCACTCGCGCGCGGTTCACATCCCGATCCACATCCTACTCAGAGACAGCGCTGCAAAGCTCGACAAGAAAACCGTTGCAGTCGCGCACGTAGGAGACCGTTTGTCCCCACGGCTTCTGAGTGGGCTCGATCACTGACATCGCGCCGGCAGCTAGTGCGGCCTTGAAGCGAACGGCGACATCCTCACACACCAGCGCGATTTCCGCGCCCGCTGCTACATGCTCGGCGCGATTTCGCGCGAACTGCACGCCGGACGAGGCCACGAACGTCTCATTGGCGAATGCAAGCGCCGTCGCGCCCGTTTCCAACTCTGCGTATTGGTCCTCGTGCCGGAACCTGCAAGCGAGACCAAACGCGCGCTCATAAAACGCCACTGTCGCCGGCACGTCCGCCACGTATAAAATAGCATATCCAAGCTTCATCACGACATCTCCGCGCTAATATGGATTTGCGGTTTGTAGCCCTGCCGCAGGACCGAAACGATGCCCGCGGGCGTCAAAGTCTCGACCGTCGTTTCGGCCGCGAGCCTGCGCGCGCGTTTATAGCCGTCAAACGACCACGGCAAAATCCGCTCGTCCTGCTTCATCCCTACCAGCCCCCCAATGCGCACAAAGCTGAAGTCCGGCAGATCGCCGGCGCGCATTGCCGTTACGATCTTGCGGCCCTGGCCGTCGATCCGTTCACGCTGCAGCTGGTCGTCCATCGCCGGTGCCGCCGCGCGCCCGCCCAAGCCAAGCGCCGCGTTCCACAGCTCTGCGAAGCGCATGGCATCCGGCCGGCGGCATTCGAAACACGGACGATGCCCTGCAGCGATCGCTGTCGCCTCATCGAGGAAGAAAAGCTCGGTGTAGCGGCCCGGCTGCATCAGCGGGTGTCGCTTGCGGCCTTTGAACGCCAGCACGCAGCAGATCCACTGCTTCGACGCGAAGTGTCGCCTCAGTAAGGTTTGCTCAGACGTGTGGAAGCAACCGCCGCGATTGCCAAACATCGTCCCGCGTTGCGGCACGGCCTCGATCTCGCCTTCCGGTGTCACCCGGTTCTGCAAAGACACTGCTCGGTTCTCTCAGTTCCAGCGCTGCCACGGCGGCCGTCGCGCACTCTGCACCGCATCGTAGTTTGCAAGCCCCAGCATGACAGCCACGACCAGCAACCAGATGCTGCCCGACAAGCCGAGATAGGCTAGATAAGCTGCGGCTATCAGGCCGAGCACGCCGACGATCAACTTGGCGGTCGTCGGCGACAACACGGTTCCAAGCAGCGCCTCCAACGCCCTGCCGCCATCCAGCGGAAACGCCGGAAATAGGTTGAACAGCCCGAAGTACCAATTTGCCACCGCCAAATACGCCGTCACCTGCAGCACAAATCGATTGCTTTGTACCGCAGACAGTTCGGTCAACTGCTCGAAAACATAATAGAGCGCGAAGTTGGCCAACGGCCCCACCAGCGCAATGGCGATGCGCCGCCAGGCCTGGCTCGGCATCGCACCCGCCCAATAGCAAAGGCCGCCAAACCCGTTCAGTTCGACATGACTGGGCCGCACGCCGAGATAGTGCCCTGTGACCGCATGCGCCAACTCATGAATGAGGATCGACGCCGTCAGACCCACAACCAGCAGGAACCCCATCGACATCAGCACCGTGCTTCCGCTGGTGAAGTATTGACCGCCCCACAGCACGACCAGCACGATGAATGACACATCGATGAAAATCGGTAACCCCGCGATGCGGCCGATTTCAAACTTGGCACCCATGCATTGCACTCCCAGGCAAATGAACCTCAGCGCTCGGTTATCGTTGCAACCCCGGCAGCCGTCTCGATATTCGCACGGCAGCGCCACTGATGCCAGCGAGCCTGCGCACTCCTATATTGGGTAGCCCACGCCTTGAGGCCATACCGAGTTACACACACACTAGCGACCGATGCGGACCTGTCGGCAGTTCGATCACGATATCGTCGCCCGCCACGACATCGCCGCCCTGCACCACCACGCCCATCACACCAGCCTTGCGCACCACGCTGCCTTCTGCGGTGCGGCCCAATGTTTGCGCCATCAACCCCTTCTGCAAGCCATCGATCTGGCTGCATGGATTGCGCAACCCCGTCACTACCACGATGGCCTGCCCGCCAATCCGCAGCCGCGTGCCCTCAGCCAGCCCGAGCAGATCGATCCCGGTCGTCGTGATATTCTCTCCCAGCTGACCCGGATGCACGCTGAAGCCGAATGTCTTCAGTTCATCGAACAGTTCACTTTGCAGGAGATGCACTTGCCGCAAGTTCGGCGCGGTTGGATCGCGCTGCAACCGCGACCGATGCTGCACCGTTGCACCGAAATGAGCGTCGCCAGCCACTCCCAATCCCGAAACCAACGTGATCTGCATCACCGGCGTCTTGGAGAATCGATGTTTGGCGCTCAGCGCCACTGCGATAACCTGCTGTTTCATTGACTTTGCGATACCTCACCCGTCCTCGTGCGACGCCCGACAAACGCCGCCAAATCAGCCTGCCTTGCTCAAAAGACCAGTAATACGGCTGTTTTCTTGCATATTCTGGCATTCAAATAGCAAAGTGATGCCAATAGGTTACAGGCAATACCTCGCAAATCACTGTATCTCATCTGTGCCCGTTCCCGATTATTCCATCGCCGCGCACTTTCAAAACCCATCGCAAAACCAGCCATCAAAGGAACCATCACCATGGCCAAGAAAGCCGTTGTCAAAGCCGTCGCCGCACCTGCGGTCAAGCCTGCCGCCGTCAAAGCTGCCAAAGTCGCCAAGCCCGCCGTGAAGGCACCAACCGTTACGCTTCGTCATCTCGGCACCGACCTCGCCGAAGCCCACAACATGCCGAAAAAGCAGGCCAACCTGATGCTTGCCGATCTCGTCCAGCGCATCACCAAGCACCTCAAGAAGGGCGACCGGATCCGCATGTCCGGCCTTGGCATCCTGCAGGTTCGCAAGCGGCCCGCGCGCATGGGCCGCAACCCCGCCACCGGTGCCGCCATCAAGATCAAGGCCTCCAAGAAGATTGCCTTCCGCGCCGCCAAGGAACTCAAGGAAGCCGTCTGAAATCGGCCCTCGCACTTGTCTCGTTGAACCAACCACCGGCCGGACCTCGCAAGAGGCCCGGCCGTTTCATGATCGTCAGGCCTGGATTCCCCAGCCACGCATCAAACTGCATTGCGAGGCACACCAGACCCTGCGCATGCTGCAGACTTGTCACGCAACGACGAGACGACCATGAGCAAATCGGAAGATCCCGCAAACTTGACACCTCTCGAGCGCTTCAACAAAAAATGGCACGACATGCTGCGTCCATTGGGGTCGTTGCTTGTCGATATGTTCCATTACGTCGGGCTGTTCCTGATCGGCGCGGCGACCGTCTGGGCGGCAGCGCTCAATTTCATCGAGATCATGGGCAAGCGCCCGCATGCCTCAATCGAAGACTTGCTGTTGCTGTTCATTTTCCTTGAGATCGGCGCTATGGTCGGCATCTATTTCAAGACCAACCACATGCCCGTGCGCTTTCTGATGTATGTGGCCATCACCGCTGTGACCCGCCATCTGATCAGCTTCGTCAACCATAGCGGTGCGGTCGGCTATGAAATTCTTGTCGTCGCCGGCACGATCATGCTGTTGGCCTTGGCGCTGCTCTGCATCCGCTACGCCTCCCACCAGTTCCCCTCCGGCCCAGCCCGCCCGCCGACATTCAAGACCGATTTGGACGGCGGCGGGGAAAAGTGAGGCGGAAACCTCGTCAGCACAACTGCACAGCATCATCCCGGGACTTGTCCCTCAGATCCAGTCATCCGCGACAATAAACTCACTCGATCATATCGGACCAACGGACTTCCGGACTTTGAGTATCGCTGACGGTCAAAACTAAAAAAGAATCCGCCGCAGAACTCGCGGCGGACCGCAAAAACGTCACCCACCCAACTTCGCCCGCATCGCAAGCGTCCTGAGCCGCAGCGCATTCAATCTGATGAAGCCTTCAGCATCCTTCTGATCGTATGCGCCCTTGTCGTCCTCGAAGGTGACCAGTGCCGACGAATAGAGCGACTTGCGGCTCTCGCGGCCGGTCACCATCACGTTGCCCTTGTAAAGCTTGAGGCGGACCTCGCCCTCGACGTGCTCCTGGCTCTTGTCGATCATCGCCTGCAGCATTTCGCGCTCTGGCGAGAACCAGAAGCCGAAATAAATCAGCTCCGCATAACGCGGCATCAAATCGTCCTTGAGATGCGCCGCGCCACGATCGAGCGTAATGCTCTCGATGGCTCGATGCGCCGCCAGCAAGATCGTGCCGCCGGGCGTCTCGTAGACCCCCCGCGACTTCATGCCGACAAACCGGTTCTCGACTAGATCAAGGCGCCCGATGCCGTTGTCGCGACCCAACTCGTTGAGCTTTGTAAACAGCACTGCCGGGCTCATTTTCTGGCCATCGATCGACACTGCATCGCCCTTGGCGAAGCCGATCGTCACCTCCACGGCCTTATCCGGCGCATCCATCGGCGAGATCGTACGCTGATAGACGAATTCCGGCGCTTCCTTGCTCGGGTCTTCCAGCACTTTGCCTTCCGACGACGAATGCAGCAGGTTGGCATCGACCGAGAACGGCGCTTCGCCGCGCTTGTCCTTGGCGATCGGAATTTGATGCTTTTCGGCGAACTCGATCAGATTTTCGCGGCTCTTGAAAGCCCACTCCCGCCACGGCGCGATGATCTTGATCGACGGCTCGAGCGCGT
>JANXYD010000100.1 GCA_025350265.1 Hyphomicrobiaceae bacterium
GGCCAATTGCGCATATTCTTCTGGGCGTCCCAGCCGCTTGGGATGCGGCACGCTAGCGGCCAACGCCGCCTTCACGTTCTCCGGCGCACGCTGCAGCAGTGGCGTGTCGAATATGCCCGGCAGAATCGTATTGACGCGGATTTTCTCGCTGGAGAGATCGCGCGCGATGGTCAGCGTCATGCCGACCACGCCGGCTTTCGACGCGGTGTAGGCAACCTGGCCGATCTGGCCGTCTTCGGCTGCCACCGACGCGGTATTGATGATGACGCCGCGATCGCCGTCCGGCAGCGGTTCCAGCCGCACCATGCCCGCCGCCGATTTGGTGATGCAACGGAACGTCCCGATCAGGTTGATGCCGATGATGCGTTCGAAGTTGTCGAGCGGATATTCGCGGATTTCGCCGGTCTGCTTGTCCCGCGCCACCGTTTTATGCGAACCGCCGACGCCGGCGCAGTTGACCAGAATGCGCTCCTGCCCGATCGCCGCCCGTGATTTGGCCAACGCCGCGTCGACTTCCGCCGTCGACGTCACGTCGACTTTGCAGAACACCCCGCCGAGTTCCTTGGCCAGCGCCTCCCCAACCGTTTCATTGAGATCGAACAGCGCCACCTTGACGCCGTGCGATGCGAGCAGCCGCGCGGTTGCAGCGCCCAGTCCTGACGCGCCCCCGGTTATCACGGCGGAGATGGATTTATCGAGTTTCATCGGCTGTTTCCTCGGTCGGTTCTTTGACGTTGGATACAGACTGCGACGGCTTCGGCATCGGTGCAAGTCGCCGAAGTAACTTCCGGCGCGATTGCACCAAAACCGGCACGCGCCTGAATGACATACCTTACTGTGCCGCCAGCGCCGCCTTGATCAGTCTCTGTGCGTCGGCGTCGTCCCATTCGGCGGGGCCGATAAGGCGGCCGATCTCGCGTCCCCCGCGATCGATCAACAGCGTGGTGGGCAATCCGATGGCCTTGAACTCGTTGGCCAGCTTGGCGGTCGGGTCGGCGTAGAGCTTCAGCTTTGAAATCCCGACGCTGTCCAGGAACTTGCGCGCGCCCGCCACGCCAGATCGATCGATGCTGAGTGCCACGACTTCGAACGTGTCCGACCCCAACGCGGTTTGCAGCCGATCGAGGGCCGGCATCTCCTTGCGGCACGGCAGGCACCACGTCGCCCACAGGTTGAGCAACACGACGCGACCACGAAAGCTTTCCAGCGTCACCGCTTGCCCTTCGGCGTTCTGGAAAGCGACGTTCGGCAACGGCTCGGGAGCCACCTTGCGTACGAACGCCGCGAGCGGATTTGCACCCGCCGGCACGCCCGTGCCTTGTTGCGCGCCATTGCCCACGCGTGGCCTCGTCGCGTATATGCCCGCAGCACCTATCAGCAGAACGCAACCGACCAGCAGAGCACCAAGCCGCGTCACAGAAAGCCGGCTCATCGTTGCGTCTCCAATCCACCATGCAGCCCAAGGATCAGCCAATGTCGAACGACATGACCGACAAAGCCGCCAATAAGATGTGGGGCGGCCGCTTCGCCGTGTCAAACGCCGATCTGATGGTGGCCATCAACGCCTCGATCGGCTTCGACAAGGCGATGGCACCGCAGGATATCCGCGGCTCCAAGGCGCACGCCGAAATGCTGGCCAAACAGGGTATCATCACACCGGCGGATGCAAGGGAGATTATTAGCGGGCTGGAGACCGTGCTCGCCGAAATTGAGGGAGGAAAATTCGAGTTCAAGCTGGCACTCGAAGACATTCACATGAACGTCGAAAGCCGCTTGTCGGAGTTGATCGGGCCGGCGTCGGGCCGCCTGCATACTGCGCGTTCGCGTAACGATCAGGTCGCCTTGGATTTTCGTCTTTACGTGCGCGACGCCGTCGATGCCATCGACGCGGCGCTTGTCAGGTTGATGTCGGCGCTGGCATCGAAGGCGGAAGCGCATGCCGACGTCATCATGCCCGGCTTCACCCATCTGCAACCGGCGCAGCCAGTGACGTTCGGACACCATTTACTGGCCTATGTGGAAATGCTGGCGCGCGATCGCAGTCGCTTCATCGATGCGCGTGCGCGACTAAATGAATGCCCGCTGGGCGCGGCTGCTCTGGCAGGAACGTCTTTCCCTATCGACCGGCACATGACGGCTGCAGCACTCGGCTTCGAGCGGCCGACGGCGAATTCGCTCGACAGCGTGGCCGACCGCGACTTCGCGCTTGAAACCTTGGCGGCCATGAGCATCACGGCCATGCATCTCTCAAGATTATCGGAGGAAATCGTCATCTGGATGACGCCGCAGTTCGGTTTCATCCAGTTGTCGGACCGCTGGACCACCGGCTCGTCGATCATGCCGCAAAAGC
>JANXYD010000352.1 GCA_025350265.1 Hyphomicrobiaceae bacterium
CACGCGGCACGTACTCCGATACATCAGCTGGCAACAGCTGCGACTGATCGATCTTCCAGGGGCGAAAGTGCTTGCTCATGGCACGAACTTGAATCAGACTCGTCCCCAATTGAACAGCGACTACTCAGACAGGCTCCTAGCAGGATGCCTCCCGCTCGCGTTGACCTAGGGTCGTTCCGGTTTTAGTTGAATCGCGGAACCACCCTAGCTCTTTGTTTTGCCGTGCTTCTTATCGGAAAACGCTCACACCCCGGATCTCGTCCGGGGCATGCTTTATCCGGAGGCACTCTCGCATGCCTGAATGCTGACTGCTCAATGCTTGAGATCGTTCGGCACGATGCCGCCGTTTTCGGCCAGCTTCGTCATCACCTGCTTGTGCAGCCAAACGTTCATGCTGGCGCTGTCGCCCATGTCGCCTTTATAGCCGAGTTCCGTCGCCAGTTCTTTGCGTTGTGCCAGACCGCTGTCCAGCTTCAGCAGCTTCATCAGGTCGACGATCGATTTGCGCCATTCCAGCGCTTCGCTCTGCTTGGCCTTGATGCCGTCGAGAATGGCGGCGACGTCGACGGCGGGCTTGCTCGTGGCTGCTGCGGGTGCGGCCGGCGTTGTTGATGGCCGCGACGCTAAAGGTGCCGCCATTGTGGTCGGTGCCGTTGGCGCTGCCGCTGACATAGGGCTTGCCGCCGCTGCGGTCGGCGTCGCTCCGACCAATGTTACCGGGCTCGCAGTGTGGCTGCCGAAAATAGCTGAGGCGATTTTTCCGAAAATGCTCATGACGCAAACTCCGTTGATGTGCGCGTGCCGGACGGCTCGCTGCGAACCGATCGAATAGCACTCCGGCCGCATGCGGACTACCTCAAACCGTCGGCGCAGTGGACGCCGTCACGCGCCGCATCGTCAAATTGATCCGCCCGCCGTCGGGTATGAGCCGTGATGTTCCCGTCCGCACCCGGTCGATCCCGTGAAACGCCAGCCGGCTCGAGCCTTCGAGCACCAGTATGTCGCCGGAGCGCAAGATCAATCGCGCCTTGGGATCGGTGCGCTTCGTGCCGCCGACATGAAATACCGCTTCGTCACCGAGCGACACCGACACCACCGGCGCCGACAAATCCGCTTCGTCGCGGTCCTGATGCGACCCCATCTTAGCGGTGCCGCTATAAAAGTTGATGAGGCATGCTTCCGGTTCTGCGGCCCACCCGGCATGGGCCCGCCATATCGCCAGCAATGACGCGGGCATCGATGGGAATGGCCGCCCGGTCACCGGATGCGTCGGCTGGTAGCGATACCCACCTGCTTGATCAGACACCCAGCCGAGCCGTCCGCAATTGGTCATCTGCACCGAGAACGGCGTGCCGGTGCGTGGCATGGCCGGTCGGAACAGCGGCGCGGAAAGCAGTATATTGCCGATTTCCGCAACCAATGCTTGCTGCGCGGGCTCGGTTAGGGCATTTGGTAAATACCTGAATGCGGGAGATTTATGCTGCGGGGATGCTGCGTCCACGATCAAGGTCTCCGTGACGAGTGTGCGGGTGTTGTGTACGCCGATCTGCAGGCTGGACGTGTGTCGAATTGTGGCTGGTGTCGTGCGGATCGGCCATTGCCGAGGTCCCGCGCCCCACCTATATACGCCACACATGAGCAAGCCTTCGGAGACTGCTGACGCCGCCTGATACGACCAGTTGGTAAGTCGGTCGCGTGAGATTTGGATGCCGGGCCGGGTTTCGGGTCCAGGCAGTCTGCCACATTGAATGAGGACATTGGACTATGGCGAGAGTAATCGGGATCGATCTTGGCACCACGAACAGCTGCGTCGCTGTCATGGACGGTGCAAAACCGAAAGTATTGGAAAACGCCGAGGGTGCCAACACGACCCCGTCGATTGTCGCGTTTACCGAGAGCGAGCGCCTGATGGGCTTGCCCGCGAAACGCCAGGGGGTCACCAACCCAACCAATACCTTGTTTGCAATCAAGCGCTTGATTGGCCGTCGCTATGACGATCCGATGGTCGAAAAAGACAAGAAGCTGGTCCCCTATACGATCGTCAAAGGCCCCAACGGCGACGCCTGGGTCGAGGCGCAGGGCAAGCAGTATTCTCCCGCCGAAATTTCGGCTGCCATCCTGCAAAAAATGAAAGAAACGGCAGAAGCCAAGCTCGGCGAGCCCGTCACGCAGGCCGTCATCACGGTTCCAGCCTACTTCAACGACGCCCAGCGGCAGGCCACCAAGGATGCAGGCCGTATCGCCGGGCTTGAAGTTCTGCGGATCATCAACGAGCCGACCGCCGCAGCACTCGCCTATGGTCTCGACAAGAAATCCGACGCCAAAACCATCGCCGTGTACGATCTCGGTGGCGGCACGTTCGACGTTTCGATCCTCGAAATCGGCGACGGCGTGTTCGAAGTCAAATCCACCAACGGCGACACGTTCCTCGGCGGCGAAGACTTCGACATGCGTCTGGTCGAATATCTTGCGACCGAATTCAAGAAGGAAAACGGCGTCGATCTCAAAGGTGACAAGTTGGCGCTGCAGCGGCTCAAGGAAGCTGCCGAAAAGGCCAAGATCGAGCTGTCGTCCGCCCAGCAGACTGAAATCAACTTGCCCTTCATCTCGATGAATGCGCGCACTCAGTCGCCGCTGCATCTGACGATGAAGCTGACCCGCTCAAAGCTCGAATCGCTGGTCGACGATCTGATCGAAAAGACCAAGGGCCCGTGCCAGCAGGCGCTCAAGGATGCCAATCTGAAGGCCGCCGAGATCGATGAAGTCGTGCTCGTCGGCGGTATGACGCGCATGCCGAAGGTGCTGAAGCTGGTGCGCGAACTGTTCGGCAAGGAGCCGCATCAGGGTGTAAACCCCGAT
>JANXYD010000376.1 GCA_025350265.1 Hyphomicrobiaceae bacterium
CCATCAGCGTCTCGTGCCGGCGGCGTCAGCGCGCGTGTGCCGACGACGTCGAGGCCGGCAACGGTCAGCCATTGACTGACGGTCGCCTTGTCGAAACCCAGCCGCGCATGTCGTTGCGTCTCACGCAGAAACTCGTGCTCATGCGGCGCGAAATCGACAATCAACAGCTTGCCCCCCGGTGCCAGCAAACGCGCAGCCTCGGCAATGGCGCGCGCCGGGTCCGACAGAAAATGCAGGATCTGATGCATGACCACGGCACCGGCAACTCCGTCAGCCAGCGGCAGATCGTAGATATCGCCTTGGCGGACTTGGGCGTGTGTAATGCCCGCGCGCTCGAGTTTCGGCCGCGCGTACGCCAGCATCGCCGTCGATAAATCAAATCCCAGCCCGCGCACATAACGGTCCGCAAAGAGTTCCAGCATACGCCCGGTGCCGGTTCCGATATCGACCAGCAACTCTATCGGCCCGCTACCGATGGTCTCGCGCATTGCCGTTTCTACGTCGGCCTCGGCCACGTGCAGTGTGCGGATGCGATCCCAATCTCCGGCTTGCGTCGCAAAATACTCTTGCGCCGCCTGTTCGCGCTCCTGCTTCACACTTTCCAGCCGAAGCCGGTCACGCGCGATCACCGGATCGCCGCGGTCCAAATCGCGCAGCAGCGCATGCGCCATACTATCGACCGCAAGCGGCAGCCGGAAATACACCCAGCTCCCTTCGCGCGCCCGTTCGACCAACCCCGCGTCCGCCAGCAGCTTCAAATGCCGGCTCAGGCGCGGCTGGCTCTGCCCGAGAATGCGTGTGAGGTCTTTGACGTTGAGTTCGCCCGTCGCTAGCAACGCGAGAATGCGCAACCGCGTCGGTTCCGCCGCCGCCTTCAATGCCGTCACGAGTATCCGACTGGAAACCATCTTTACTGAGCCCTTCACTGGCGGGCATCATATAAAGATATCTTTATGTGTCAAGAAAAAGCGGACGGCGGCTTGAACAGCTGAATTGGCCGCTGCCCATGGTCCGCGAGCTCACCCCTGCACGATCGCCTTCGCCGCCGCCGCCACGGTCTCGGCCGTGATGCCGAAGTGCTCGTACAGTTTGGCGATCGGTGCCGACGCGCCGAACGTGTGCATGCCGATGAAACGATCGCCCGGCTTCAGCCAGCGATCCCATGACATCTGCACGCCCGCTTCCACCGCGACGATCGGCCCGGTTCCCAAAACCTCCGCCCGATAGCTCACCGGTTGCGCCGCAAACAATTCCATCGACGGCATGGAAACCACGGCTGCAGCGATACCCTCCCTGGCCAACTTCTCGCGCGCCGCCATCGCTATTTCGACCTCCGACCCGCTGGCGACCAACGTCACGGCGCGCTTGCCATCGGCTTTCGCCAGCACATATGCGCCTTTCGCCGACTGGTTTTCGTGCGCGTCGGTCCGCATCGTCGGCAAGGCCTGGCGCGTCAGCGCCAGAATCGACGGCGCGCTGTTGGTCGTTAGCGCCAGCTCCCAGCACTCCGCCGTTTCCACCGCGTCGGCCGGCCGGAAGACGCGCAAGTTCGGAATCGCCCGCAGCGCCGACAGATGCTCGACCGGCTGATGCGTCGGCCCGTCCTCGCCCAGACCGATGCTGTCGTGCGTCATAACGAAGACCACGCGTTGCCGCATCAACGCCGCCAGCCGAATGGCCGGCCGGCAATAATCCGAAAAACACAAGAACGTGCCGCCATAGGGCACCAGCCCGCCATGCAGCGCGATGCCGTTCATGGCCGCAGCCATCCCGTGCTCGCGCACGCCGTAGTGGATGTAGTTGCCGCTGAAATTGTCCGGCGTCACCGAGCTATGCAGCTTGGTCAAGGTCCCGTTGGAGCCCGTGAGATCGGCCGAACCGCCGAGCAGTGCCGGCATCGCCGGCAACAGCGCCTCGATCACTTTCTGCGACGACTGGCGGGTTGCAATTTTGGCTTTGTCCGCGATGAACTGCGCGCCGGCCGTGTGCGCGGCGTTGCGAAGCGCTGCTGCCACCTCGGACGTCACGGGGTCGCCGAACGCCGATTTCGGCGTTGTCGCGGCGCGTGTTTCCCACGCGGTCCGCACATCCGCGTTGCGCTTGCCGTTGTCGCGCCAGCTCGCCAGGATCGGTGCCGGAATCTCAAAGGCCGGGTACGGCCAACCGAGCTGCACCCGCGCCGCCTTGACTTCATCGACGCCGAGCGGGTCGCCATGCGCCTTGTTGGTACCCTGCTTGTGCGGCGCGCCAAACCCGATGATCGTCTTGCAGGCGATCAGCGTCGGCTTGTCGGAATTTTGCGCCGCCGCGAGTGCGGAGCGAATTTCGACGGGGTTATGACCGTCCACCTTGGCGGTGTTCCAGCCAGAGGCCTGGAACCGCATCGCCTCGTTATCGGAGACCGCCAGTGATGTCGGCCCATCAATCGAGATCGAATTGTTGTCCCACAGCACGATCAACTTCGACAAACGCAGATGCCCGGCCAGCGAAATCGCCTCCTGGCTGATGCCCTCCATCAGACACCCGTCGCCGCAGATGACATACGTGTGATGATCGACCAGCTCAGCCCCATGCCGCGCCGCGAGCATGCGCTCCGCCAGCGCGAAGCCCACCGCATTCGCCAAGCCCTGACCCAGCGGGCCGGTCGTCGTCTCGATGCCGGGTGCATGCCCGTGTTCGGGATGGCCGGCGGTCTTTGAGCCGAGTTGCCGGAACGCCTTGATGTCGGCGATGTCCATGCCCGGATAACCGTTCAGATACAGCAACGCATACAACAGCATCGAGCCGTGGCCCGCCGACAGGATGAACCGATCGCGATCCGGCCATTCCGGCGCTGCCGCATCGAACTTGAGAAACTCGCGGAACAGCACCGCCGCCACGTCGGCCATACCCATGGGCATGCCCGGATGGCCCGAATTCGCCGCCTGCACCGCGTCCATGGCAAGCGCCCGGATCGCATTGGCCATATCGCGGTCGGACGGGGTGGTGGTCGACATGGGTGTGCTCCGCAGTTGGCACCACCTCGGCGGTGCCGTTAAGCATTCAGGATCTCGTCCGGTGCATAGCGCGCGCGCGCGCGAGCGTCCACCGTCCAACCCGAAACGATCCCCTGCGGGCAGTGGGGGTACGCAAGTTGTGACAAGCCGGGTTTGTGGTATCGTATTGGAAATCGTGGCAACCGATGCATACATTGCGGCCCTCGATGCGGGGGAGCTTCTGATCGAGCTACGGTGAGCAGGGCGACCGGCCGCGTGACATTCGTATACCTTTTACAGCGGCTACCTTTTGCGGCGGCCAAGAGGGTGCTACACCCCGCGCCATGACCGACACATCCCTGATCCGCAACTTCTCGATTATCGCCCACATCGACCATGGCAAGTCGACCTTGTCCGACCGGCTGATCCAGCTGTGCGGCAACGTCACCGCGCGCGAAATGAGCGACCAGATCCTCGACAGCATGGATATCGAGAAGGAGCGCGGCATCACCATCAAGGCGCAGACCGTGCGCCTCGACTACAAGTACAAGGACGGTAAAACTTATCAGCTCAATCTGATGGACACGCCGGGGCATGTCGACTTTGCTTATGAAGTATCTCGGTCCCTCGCGGCCTGCGAAGGCGCGATCCTGGTCG
>JANXYD010000379.1 GCA_025350265.1 Hyphomicrobiaceae bacterium
CCCTGGCGCTTGGCGCGGCGAAGTTGCCGATCAAGACCCGCGTCGTCGTGCGTCAGCCGTGATTGGCTTGCTGCCACGATAGATGCAACGACGATGTAGTGAGACAGAATTTGGAAGGGAGCGTGCTAGGACCGCACGCGAGTACGATGAAAGCCGCTGAATTTCGCGACATGACGCTTGACCAGTTGGATGACCAGCTCGTCAAGATGAAGAAAGAGCAGTTCAACATGCGCTTCCAGCGCGCGTTGGGCCAGCTCGAGAACACCGCCCGCGTCCGCGAAGTGCGCCGCGACATCGCGCGTCTGAAGACGATCGCGCAGGCAAAGCGCACCGGCGCCAAGTCTTAAGAGGAACTCATACCATGCCGAAGCGCATCCTGCAGGGCACCGTCGTCTCCGACAAGAACGCCAAGACCGTTGTGGTCAAGGTGGAGCGGCGTTTCACCCATCCGCTGTTCAAGAAGACCGTGCGCCGGTCGAAGAAGTATCATGCCCACGACGAGACCGGCCGCAAGGTCGGTGACATCGTGCGCATCGAGGAAACCGCGCCGATTTCGAAGTTGAAGCGCTGGATTGTGATTACCGACAGCAAGGCATGAGCTGCGCTGTTGAAAAAATGTATCCAGGCGCACACGTCGGCGTCCGGGGCTGAGACACAGGCGACGGGAATTGGGATGCGCACAGATGAGCCTGCGGGCTCAGATCGGCTGCATCCGTCACAAGGACTGGTTCGATGATCCAGATGGAAACCACGCTCGACGTGGCCGACAACTCGGGTGCAAAGCGCGTGCAATGCATCAAGGTGCTCGGCGGTTCGAAGCGTAAATACGCAACGGTCGGCGATACGATCGTGGTGTCGATTCGCGACGCGATTCCGCGCGGTAAGGTGAAAAAAGGTCAGGTCATGAAGGCCGTTGTCGTCCGCACCGCCAAGGGCGTGCGCCGCCCCGACGGTTCGCTGATCCGCTTCGACCGTAACGCCGCCGTGCTGATCAACGCGCAGGGCGAGCCAGTCGGCACCCGCATCTTCGGGCCGGTGACACGTGAATTGCGCTCGCGCAACCACATGAAGATCGTCTCGCTGGCGCCGGAGGTTCTGTAATGAGTGCCGCCAAGATTAAAAAAGGCGACCGCGTCGTCGTTCTGTCCGGTCGAGACAAGGGCAAGCAGGGTGAAGTCATCCGCGTCGTCCCCAAGGAAGATCGTGCCTTCGTGCGCGGCGTGAACATGGTGCGAAAGCATCAAAAGCAGACCCAGACCGAGCAGGGTGGCATCATCTCGAAAGAGGGGCCGATCCACCTGTCCAACATCGCCGTCGAGGACCCGAAGGATGGCAAGCCCACCCGCGTCGGTTTCAAGATGCTTGAAGACGGCACCAAGGTCCGTGTCGCCCGCCGCTCGGGCGAAGTGATTCCGGAGAAGAAGTAAGCCATGGCCGACGACAAGAAGCCGAAACGCCCCCCGAGCGGCGCCCCGCAAGGTGGCAAGGGCGCGGAAAAAGTTCAGAAGGTAAAGAAAGCCGCGCCCAAGGCTGCCGGCGAAAAGGTTGCGGCCACGCCGCGCCCTAAGGATTACAAGCCGCGCATGAAAGCTCTCTATGAGCAGGAAGTGCGCAAGGCCATGACCGAGAAGTTTGGCTACACCAACGGCATGCAGATACCCCGGCTTGAGAAGATCGTTCTCAACATGGGCGTTGGCGAAGCCGTCAATGACCGCAAGAAGGTTGAGAACGCGGCGGGCGATCTCGCACTCATCGCTGGCCAGAAGCCGGTCGTGACCCGCGCCCGCAAGTCGATCGCGACCTTCAAAGTCCGTGATGGCATGGCGCTCGGCGCCAAAGTGACGCTGCGCGGCGATCGCATGTACGAATTCCTCGACCGGTTCGTCACCGTGGCTCTGCCGCGCGTGAAAGATTTCCGCGGCCTCAATCCGAAGAGCTTCGACGGGCGCGGCAACTACGCACTTGGCCTCAAGGAGCACATCGTGTTCCCCGAGATCGATTATGATCGCGTCGATGAGATCTGGGGTATGGACGTCATCGTCTGCACTTCGGCGAAAAACGACGACGAAGCCCGTGAACTGCTCAAGAATTTCAACTTCCCGTTCCGTACCACCACGTAGAACTTAACCTCGGCAGCGTACAAAATCGTTCCGATAAGTGGGTTCTTGGAGGCCCTGATGGCAAAGCAAAGCTCGATCAATAAAAACAACTATCGCCGCAAGCTGGTGGCCCAGAAAGCTGGCCGGCGTGCCAAGCTGAAGGCGATTATCGGCAACGAGAAGACGTCGGCACCGGATCGCATGCAGGCGACGATCAAGCTCGCTCAGATGCCGCGTAATTCGTCGAAGACTCGCATCCGTAACCGCTGCGAATTGACGGGTCGCTCACGCGGCTATTATCGCAAGCTCAGGCTGTGCCGCAACCAGCTTCGCGAATTGGCCAGCCAGGGCATGATCCCCGGCATGACCAAGTCGAGCTGGTAACGGGGCAAGGAGAACACCATCATGGCGATCAACGATCCGCTGGGCGATATGCTGACCCGTATCCGCAACGCGCAAATGCGCCGCCGCCCGAAAGTTTCGAGCCCGGCGTCGAATTTGCGTGCGCGCGTACTCGACGTACTGGCCGATGAAGGCTATATCCGCGGTTACACGCACGTGGAACACAAAAACGGCTTGAAAGAGCTTGAGATTGAACTGAAGTATGCGAACGGCCAACCTGCGATCCGCGAGATTTCGCGCGTTTCCAAGCCTGGCCGCCGCGTCTACTCGCCGGTCAAGGATCTGGAGAACGTGGCCAACGGCCTCGGTGTCTCGATCTTGTCGACGCCCAAGGGCGTGATGTCAGACTCGCGTGCACGTGAAGAAAACGTCGGCGGCGAAGTGCTGTGCAACGTCTTCTAATGGAATAGCTAACGATGAGTGTCGCTCGATCGATCGATACTCTCGTTCAGAAAATCGAAGGTTCGTAAGATGTCGCGCATCGGCAAAAAGCCCGTCACGATCCCGTCCGGGATCACGGCAACGGTGACAGGTCAGTTGGTCAAGATGAAGGGTCCGAAGGGCGAGTTGTCGTTCACGGCCCCCGAAGAGATCAAGATCGCCCAGGATAGCACGGGGATCGTCGTTACACCTATCGACGAAACCAAGCGCGCCCGCTCCATGTGGGGCATGTCGCGTACGCAAGTCGCCAACCTGATCGAAGGTGTGACCAACGGCTTTACCCACACCTTGGAGATCCAGGGCGTCGGTTACCGTGCGGCTATGAAGGGCAAGGACGTATTGAACCTGCAGATTGGGTTCAGCCATGAAGTCCTTCACACTGTCCCGAAGGGCGTCGAGGTCAAGGTCGCTGGTGCCAAGTCGGAAATCATCACCGTCACCGGGATCGACAAGCAACTCGTCGGCCAGGTCGCAGCTGACATTCGCTCCTACCGTCCACCGGAGCCCTATCAGGGCAAGGGCATTCGCTATAAGGGCGAATACGTCCACCGTAAGGAAGGCAAGAAGAAGTAATATTCGGCGCGCGCGCGCTCTCCCGGGAATACTGCCATGGTTCGCAAACTCAATCAGACCGACAAACGCAAGTTGCGTAATCGGAAAAATCTCAAGAAGCATAACGCTGGTCGTCCGCGTCTTTCGGTCCACCGCTCGGGTATGCACATCTATGCCCAGGTGATCGACGACGTACTGGGCCACACTATCGTCGCCGCCTCGACGATGGAGAAAGACATCAAGGCAACCAAGAAGTCCGGCGCGAATGTCGCTGCTGCCTCCGCCGTCGGTAAATTAGTCGCCGAACGGGCCGTCAAGGCCGGCGTCAGCGAAGTGGTTTTCGATCGCGGCGCATTTCTCTATCATGGCCGCGTCAAGGCGTTGGCTGAAGGTGCCCGCGAGGCTGGCCTCAAGTTCTGATCCGGCGCTGAGCGCCCTCGATAAGATTTTTGCCTGAAAGGATACCCAGGTGGCACGTAGTCCAAACCGCGGTCGTGATCGCGAAGAGCGCGAAGAGAGCGAGTTCAAAGAGAAGCTCGTCGGCATTAATCGCGTCGCGAAGGTGGTCAAGGGCGGTAAGCGCTTCGGCTTTGCTGCGCTCGTCATCGTCGGCGACCTGAAGGGTCGCGTCGGCTTCGGCCACGGCAAGGCGCGCGAAGTTCCGGAAGCGATCCGCAAGGCAACCGAAGCTGCTCGTCGTGGCCTGCTGCGCGTGCCGTTGCGCGAAGGCCGCACCCTGCATCACGACAGCGTCGGCCGTCATGGCGCGGGCAAGGTCGTGTTGCGCTCCGCCCCTCCAGGCACCGGCATCATTGCTGGCGGCCCGGCTCGCGCGGTGTTTGAGATGCTCGGCGTGCAGGACGTTGTTGCCAAGTCGCTCGGCAGCACCAACCCCTACAACCTCGTGCGCGCCGCCTTCGATGCTTTGAAGCATCAGGAAAACCCGCGTGGCGTTGCCAATCGCCGCGGTAAGAAAGTCTCGGAAATCATCTCGCGTCGTCGCGATGGCTCCGCTGCGGACGCCGAGGCTGCGGCCGCTGAGTCGGTTTGAGCGTGCAACGCGCTGCGGGCCCCGCAGCGCGCAGCTGTCGCGACTTTGACGATGACTTGCTAGACTTCAAGCGACTTTAAAAGACGTTGAAAGACCTAAGGTGACGACCATGTCCGCCCAGAAGACCATCACTATCGAGCAATATCGGAGCGCGATCCGCCGTCCCGAGATTCAGACCGCGACGCTCAAGGGCTTGAAGCTGAACAAGCTGCATCGCCGCAGCACGCTGCTTGACACTCCCGAGGTACGCGGCATGATTCATCGCATCGCGCATCTGGTGCGGATTGTTCCAGACGTGGCTGCCGCTCGGAAAAAGTAGGACGTAGGTTGGGTCAAGCATTCGCGCGACCCAACAATCTTGCCGTCCGATAAATCAGTTGGGTCACGCGCAGTCTCGGCCCAACCTACAGCCTGACCAAATACCCGGAGTTACCGCCATGCGGCTCAATCAAATCAAAGACAACCCCGGCTCGCGCAAAGAACGCGTCCGCATCGGTCGCGGCATCGGCTCGGGCATGGGCAAGCAGGGCGGCCGCGGCGGCAAGGGGCAGACCGCGCGTTCCGGCGTTCGTCTGGGCGGCTTCGAAGGTGGCCAGATGCCGTTGCATCGCCGCCTGCCTAAGCGTGGCTTCAAGTCCATGAACCGCAAGGATTGGAACGAAATCAATCTCGGCGACCTGCAGGGCGCGATCGACACCAAGCGCATTGATGCGTCACAGCCGGTCGATATCACGACCCTCGTCGCCGCCGGTGTTATCCGGCGTCCGCTTGATGGCCTGCGTATTCTCGGTGAAGGCGAGTTGACGACCAAGGTATCGATTACCGCCAATCATGCGACGGCCAAGGCCCGCGAAGTAATTGAAAAAGCTGGTGGCTCTATCAATTTGATCATCAAAAAGGTTCTCAAGGCCGACGTCGACAAGGCCGCCAAGACGGCAGCCAAGAAGGCCGCCAAGGCCGGCGGCACTGCCAAGAAGAAGGTTACGGCGAGCGAGGAATGACACGCTGCGCCTGCCCGCATCCAGCAAGTTAAACGTATCAATCGAGTCCGTGTTGCCGATATCGTCGCGACCGCAGTTTTAGTGGGCTTTGTGAAGCAACTGGATCGCTTCGGACTGGTGTGCTGACCGACCTGACTGCCTTCGGTTCGATCAGATATGGTCGACCCCATGCGGGTTTGACACGTCGACCCTGGCGACAATTGATTTGGAGCCTATGTGCCGATGCTGTAGGCCAAGGCGATGCCGCGCCGGCGATGCTCGATGCCGCCGCGCTTGGGAGTAAGACGACATGGTATCTGCAGCCGAGCAACTCGCCGCCAATATGAATTTTGGCGCGTTCGCCAAAGCCGAGGAACTGAAAAAGCGTCTTTGGTTCACGCTAATTGCGCTGCTCGTCTATCGGTTTGGAACGTTCATTCCGCTCCCGGGCGTCAATCCGGCCGCCTTCGCCGCCTCGTTCAATGCGCAATCGGGCGGCATGCTTGGCATGTTCAACATGTTCGCGGGCGGTGCCGTCGAGCGCCTGGCGATTTTCGCGCTCAACATCATGCCGTACATCTCGGCATCGATCATCATGCAGCTGATGACCAGCGTCCTGCCGACACTTGAGGCCCTCAAGAAAGAGGGCGAGGCCGGCCGCAAACAGATCAACCAGTACACACGCTACTTGACTGTCGCGCTCGCCGCGTTTCAGGCCTACGGCATCGCCGTCGGTCTTGAAAGCAGCCGTAGCGCGGCGGGCGCGGTGGTGATCGAGCCCGGGCCCTTCTTTCTTATCACGACCGTCGTCACGCTCGTCGGCGGCACCTTGTTTCTGATGTGGTTGGGCGAACAGATCACCGCACGCGGCGTCGGCAACGGCACGTCGCTGATCATCATGTCCGGCATCGTCGCCGGGCTTCCTGCGGCGCTCGGCAATCTCTTCGACTTGTCCCGTCAAGGGGCCATTTCGGTTCCGCTGTTGTTGGCTTTGCTGGCTTTGATGCTGGCTGTGGTCGCAGCAGTCGTCTTCATTGAGCGAGCCCAGCGACGTCTACTGATCCAGTACCCGAAGCGGCAGATGGGCAATAAGATGTTCCAGGGCGACGCCTCGCATCTGCCGCTCAAGCTCAATTCCTCGGGTGTCATCCCGCCGATCTTTGCGTCATCACTGTTGCTGTTGCCGCTGACGGCGGCGCAATTTGCGCAGGGATCTGGACCTGATTGGCTCAAGGATGTCGTGGCGCTGCTGGGTCGCGGCCAGCCATTATATCTGGCGGTCTACGTCGCGCTGATTTTATTCTTCGCCTTTTTCTACACCGCCGTGGTCTTCAATCCGCAGGAAACCGCCGACAATCTGCGTAAATATGGCGGCTTCATTCCAGGTATTCGCCCGGGTGCGAAAACGGCCGAGTTCATCGACTATGTGCTGACTCGCATAACTGTCGTCGGTGCGATTTACTTGGCCGTGGTGTGCGTGCTGCCCGAGGCGTTGACGTCTGTTGCCGGGGTGCGGTTCACGTTCGGTGGCACTTCGCTGTTGATTGCGGTCAGTGTCATGATGGATACGGTTGCGCAAATCCAGAGCCATCTGATAGCTCAGCAGTACGAGGGGCTGATCAAGAAGGCGAAGCTGCGGGGAGCCAGCACCACGCGCGGACGTTAAACGAGGGGAACTGCCGCGTGGCAGTGAGATGGTGCGGTTATGAATTTAATCCTTCTAGGACCACCCGGCGCGGGCAAGGGCACGCAAGCGAAGTTGTTATCGGAAGCGCACCGCATACCGCAACTCTCCACTGGCGATATGCTGCGAGCGGCGGTAAAGGCTGGGTCCGCCATCGGAAAACAGGCGAAAGCTGTGATGGAGAGCGGCGGCCTTGTCTCCGACGAGATCGTCATCGGTATAATCGCCGATCGCGTATCTCAAGCGGATTGCATCAACGGTTTCATTCTCGACGGGTTCCCGCGCACGCTGGGTCAGGCGGCGGCGCTCGATAAGCTACTCGGCACCAAGAAAAAAGATCTGAGCGCAGTCGTCGCGATGAGCGTACAAGACGAAGAACTCGTCAAACGTATCGCCGGACGCTACACCTGTGCGACCTGCGGTTCCGGTTATCACGACGACATGCAGAAGCCTCGCAAGGCTGGAGTCTGCGACAAATGCGCCGGCACCACGTTCACGCGTCGGCCCGACGACAATGCCGAAACGGTTCGCGCGCGGCTGATGGTCTATTATCGCGAAACGGCGCCGCTGATCGGCTATTATTTCGCCAAGGGGAAATTGTCCACGGTCGATGGCATGGCCCCGATTGGTGACGTCACCAAGGCAATCGAAGCGATCCTGGCTCGGTTCAGCACAGGCATCAAGGCGAAATAAGTCGATTGACGTTGACGCAAACAGCGGCGGTCGTTACAAGACGGACAAATTCATCGGACGCTCGTCGTCCTCCGAACGCCGTCTGTCGGATAACCGGTTTGAACCGTTTATTCGGCATGTTTGCGTTTTGTATGTCCTGCGTCGATTTGGCGCACATACGGAGCGGCAAGATCGTCTATTCAAGCCGTTGAAACAAAAATTGAAGATCGACCGTGTCAATGGGTCGTTGTGAAGTGAATGCCGCGGAGCGGTAGAAAACCAAGTCCGCATCGCGGCTGAAGGAGAGAGACGTGGCTCGTATCGCAGGTGTAAACATTCCCACGCAGAAGCGAGTCGTAATCGCACTGCAATATATTCATGGCATTGGTCAGAAATTCGCGTCGGAAATCTGCACGAAGGTCAAGATCCCCGCCGAGCGGCGCGTCAACCAACTGACCGACGCCGAGGTTCTCCAGATCCGCGAAACGATCGATCGTGACTACATGGTCGAGGGCGACTTGCGTCGTGACACCGCGATGAACATCAAGCGTTTGATGGATCTCGGCTGCTATCGCGGTCTGCGCCATCGCCGCGGCCTTCCCGTCCGTGGCCAGCGCACCCATACCAATGCGCGGACGCGCAAAGGTCCGGCCAAGGCCATCGCCGGCAAGAAGAAGACTTCTTGATTTTGGGGTGCAGCCCGCTCGGTTGAGCCGGCTGAATCCGTTCATGACGTCGACGATTGGTGCGGCTTGAAAGTCGCAACGGTTCGCCAATTGAGCGTGCCGGCCCGTCAGATGTCACACCCGCAGATTTTCAGAAAGCAACGAGTACACCGCGATGGCAAAAGAAACAGCCGCCCGTCCCCGCAAGCGCGAGCGCAAGAATATCACGTCGGGCGTCGCGCATGTGAATGCGACGTTCAACAATACCATGATCACCATCACCGACGCTCAAGGCAATACGATTGCCTGGTCGTCATCGGGCACCAAGGGCTTCAAGGGGTCGCGCAAGTCGACGCCGTATGCGGCCCAGGTCGCAGCCGAGGATGCTGGCCGCAAGGCCATGGAGCATGGCATGAAGATCATCGAAGTCGAGGTCATGGGGCCTGGTTCTGGTCGTGAGTCAGCCCTTCGCGCGCTGCAGGCCGTTGGCTTTCAAATTACCTCGATCCGCGATGTCACCCCAATTCCGCACAACGGTTGCCGCCCGCGCAAGCGCCGCCGCGTTTGATTTTCAACGGCGTGGCGGTCGTCGGATCTCGGCTATGCGAGCGCATGCTCGCTTTGCTTCGGTCGTAAGTCTGCCACTGCTGTCTCCGCAAGGTTCGACGCGCCATCTCTGGTGCCCGCTCTGCATCGATTTTGCGGTCTGTTGATACCAACAGCCGAGTTTTCCCCCGACCCGACGTGCGAGGCCGACCTATGGCAAATATCCTCCAGAAAAACTGGCAAGACCTCATCAAGCCGACAAAGCTGCAGATCACACCCGGCCGCGACAAGGTGCGGCTGGCGACCATCGTCGCCGAGCCGCTCGAGCGTGGCTTCGGCATGACGTTGGGCAATGCATTGCGCCGCGTGCTGATGTCGTCGCTGCAGGGAGCCGCCATCACCACCGTGCAGATCGATGGCGTGCTGCACGAATTCTCCTCGATCCCCGGCGTCCGCGAAGACGTCACCAACATCGTGCTCAACATCAAGGAAGTTGCGCTGCGCGTGCACTCCGAAGGTGTCAAGCGCATGGTGTTGAAGAAGGAAGGCCCTGGCATCGTCAAGGCTGGCGACATCGAGGCTTCGTCCGAAGTCGAAATCCTCAACCCCGAGCATATCATCTGCACGCTTGACCAGGGCGCGTCGATCCGCATGGAATTCTCGGCGACGATGGGCAAGGGCTACGTCCCCGCCGAACGCAATCGGCCCGACGATGCGCCGATCGGTCTGATCCCGGTCGACAGCCTGTTCAGCCCGGTCAAGCGGGTTTCGTATCGCATCGAGAATACGCGCGAAGGTCAGATTCTCAACTACGACAAGCTGACCATGCAGATCGAGACCGATGGATCGATCTCGGCCGAAGATTCGGTGGCCCTCGCCGCTCGCGTATTGCAAGATCAGCTTGCCGTATTTGTCAATTTCGAGGAGCCCAAGAAGGCGGTCGAGGAACAGCGTCATCCCGAGCTGGCGTTCAACGCCGCGCTGCTCAAGAAGGTCGACGAACTCGAGCTGTCCGTGCGCTCGGCGAACTGCTTGAAGAACGACAACATCGTCTATATCGGCGACCTCATCCAGAAGTCCGAAGCCGAAATGCTGCGCACGCCGAATTTCGGCCGCAAGTCTCTCAACGAGATCAAGGAAGTGCTGGCGTCGATGGGGCTCCACCTCGGCATGGAAGTGCCAAACTGGCCGCCGGACAACATCGAAGATCTGGCCAAGCGGTTTGAAGACCAGTATTGAGGAATAGCTTGTAGGTTGGGTCAAGCGTCCGCGCGACCCAACACAAACGCCGGAAATTGTGGTGTTGGGTCGCGCCTAAGTGCTTGACCCAACATACAAGACACGAGGTGAGGCCATAGAACCTCCCCGTAACAACCTAAGTGAACCAGAGAGAAAAGTAACATGCGACACGGAAAACTAGGACGGCGCTTCAGCCGTGACAGCGCCCACCGTCAGGCGATGTTTTCGAACATGGCGGCCTCGCTCATCAATCACGAGCAGATCATCACGACCTTGCCGAAGGCCAAGGATTTGCGCCGCATCGTCGATAAGTACATCACGCTCGCCAAGCGTGGTGACTTGAACTCGCGCCGCCTGGCTGCGTCCCGCATGGGCGACGAAGCCATGGTCAAGAAATTGTTCGACGTCCTCGGCCCCCGTTACAAAGATCGGGCTGGCGGCTACACGCGCGTCCTGAAAGCCGGCTTCCGCTACGGCGACAACGCCCCGCGCGCCGTCATTGAACTGATGGACCGCGACGTCACGGCCAAGGGCCGCGAAGACAAAGCCCGTCACGCCGAAATGCTGAAAACCCAAGAGCAGAGTTGAGCGCCGATAGGCCTGAGTTCAGATCGAATTGAAACTTCGCCTGGCTGCCAGAATGGTATGTCGGGCGGAGGTTTTGCTGCATTAGCCATCCCGAACGGGAAGAGGTGGCTTGCGGTTTTTGCAATGTGCGCGGCTTCAAAAGTATTGCGTCCTGTAATACATTGTGATGTATTCAGCCGGTCGGACGATATCGGTCGATACCTTCGATATATGTCTTCTGGTCTCTATCAGTCATAGAGTCGTCACGTTGCACGTTTACATAAAGAATTAGATCCTTGCGCCGCGCGGTCTGCCGCATGACCGCTAACGTAAGGTGATGATTGATGAGTTGGCAGAGGAGTGTTCTCCTCGAACGTCAATGAAGCGATCGAATGTCAGGCGATAGGCCAGCGCCCTCTTTGGCCTCCGCTTGGCCGGCTGGGTTCGCAGCGTCTTGGATCATCCCCGCTGCTGAGACATTGCGGACCCGGCCAAATGGCTCATCCACGGCTTGAGCCGAGCACAGGTCAAAAAATCACATGTTTGGCACTGCGCGAGGCGGCGCAAACGTCGGTTGACCCCCCAGACGCAAAAAAAATGCGCCGAATTGCTTCAGCGCATTGCGGTTTCGCACTCTGATGCCGATGGCACAACGCGGCCGGCTGCGATTGCCGGCTACCTTTGCCTTACTTGATCTTGGCTTCCTTGAACTCGACATGCTTCCGCACGACCGGATCATATTTCTTGAACACCAGCTTTTCGGTGCTCGTCCGCGGATTTTTCTTGGTGACATAGAACGTACCGGTACCGGCCGTGCTCGTAAGCTTGATTTTCTGGGTCGCTGACTTGGCCATGTCTCACACTCGCAATCGGGCGCAGGCGCGCCATTGAATTTTCCCGCACCATAGTCGAGGCGCGCCGTCAGTCAAGCCGGCAAACGCCGATGTGCAAGTGTTACGACGGCAACACTGGAACCGCGCTTGCGGCAACTGGCGCAACGCGCGCCGTAACTCCCAGCCGCTCGACCGCCGCCTGCAGGATCAACCCCAGCATCTCTGAATAGCGCATGCCGTGGAAACCGGCCATGATGTTGAGCTTGCCGTCCCAGCACCAGCCGGGATTGGGGTTCACCTCCAACAGCTTGATCTCGCCCTTGGTGTCCGCGCGGAAGTCGAAGCGCGCGTAATCGCGGCAATTCAACCGCTCGAACAGCTTGGCTGAATTGTCGATCAGCCGCTGTTGCACGGCATCCGACAGGGTCGCTTCGCGGTAGGCGATCTGCGTCCAGTAAGGACTATCCGGCTCCCATTTGGATTCGTAGCCGAGGATCGGCGGCAGCCCTTTGTCGAGCTTCGAAAAATCCACCTCCAGGATCGGCAAGGCGCGCAACCCCTGCTCCGGATTGCCGATCAGCCCGACGGAATACTCAGCCCCCGTCAGATACTCCTGCACCAGGATCGGCCGCTTCGGAAACAGCACCCGCAGATGTTCGAGATAGTCGAGCAATTGCTTGGTCGTCTTCACCACGGCATCCTTGGTGATGCCGATGGAACTGTCGCCGAAGTTAGGCTTCAGCAGCGCCGGGAAGACCGACGGCAGCGTCGCGCCCTGATCGCCTGCGCGCACGTAGGTTTCAAGCGGCACCGGCACGTCCAGCGACACCGCGACGGCACGCACCAACCCCTTGTCGTAGCAGGCGGCAAGGCAGCCCGGCGCGCCACCCGTATAGGGAATGCCGGCGACCTCCAGCATGGCCGGCACATGCAGCTCCTTGAAGGCGTCGTTGTTCAGCCCCTCGTCGCACAGGTTGAACACCATGTCGGTCCGCAGGTCGGCCAGATCGCGCTCCAGCGTCGCGTGATTGTCCAGCGTGCGGAACTTGTATTGCGGCAGTTCCGACAACGCGTCGCGCAATTTGCGAACGGTCTCAAGATCCTCGGGATTGAACTGGCCGCCGCGCTTGACCGTGTCAGGCAGGCGCGGGTCGCCCATCAGGATCGTCACATCCAGCACCGGGACCTTGCCGCGTGGCTTGCGGGCGGGCATCACCGGGGCGTCCGCGCTCAACAGGATGCGGCGCGCCATCATGCCGAGATCCTGGTCGCGATCCGACAGCGCCTCGACATGGCCGTGATGCCGGACATTGCGAAAACCGATCTTTTCGAGCAGTTTCGTCAGGCTTTCGCGCGTGTACAGCCGTTCGGCATAGAACTGATCCGCGATGACGCCGATTTCATCCTGCACGATCACCTCGCGGCTGATCAGCCGGTCGCCTTCCTTGCTGATCGACCGTTCGCGACAGACGAAGTGATGCTCGTCGATCCATTCCCACGAACGTTTTTCGAAATGTTCGTGCATGTGCGCGCCGTCGGTGATGTCGAGCACGATCTGCCCGCTAGGACGCAGCAGCTTGGCGACCGCTGACAGCACCTTCTCGTCGTCCTGCTTGTCGGAAAAATAGCCGAATGAATTGCCCATGATGCAGACGCAGTCGATGCTGCTTTCAGGCAAGCGCGGATTGCGCGCGTCACCCTCCTTGAAGCTGACCTGCAGGCTCTCGCCCTGCGCACGTTTTTTGGCCAGCCGGATCAGGTAGCGCGAGCGATCGACGCCCATCACGTTCTTGAAGCCGCGCCGCGCCAGTTCGAGACAATGGCGGCCTTGCCCGCAGCACAGATCAAGGATCGCGCTGTGCGGTTGGATGGCCGCCGACGAAACGATGAAATCGACTTCGCGCCGCGTATTTTCGACGTTCTCGACGACATCGCCGTCGGTCTTCACGTAGAGCGCATTGAAAAGTTTACGCCACCACTCTTCGGGCAGATGCTGTTCGAGATCGGAAACGGGGCCCAGGCATGAGCGTACCGGCGAACGCTTGGTCCGCTTCGGTTTCGAGGCTAGTGCCATGATGGACGATTGCCCTCCGCGCTGCCGGCCGCGTCGGGCGTCATGCCCGCCGATCACAACGGCGACGCGCCTAGCTGCGCGCCATCCATCGGAGCCGTTATAGGGATCGTTTCCGGTCCCGATGGCTGGCGATCCTTAGTCGCACATCATGGCTTGTCAAACATTTATCTGGGGATGTGCGCTGCAAATTCAGCCACGCCGCCGTTCACGCATGACGTGTCATAACGGCGATGAAAAATCCATCGGTGCTGTGCATGCTGGGAGACAGCAGCAACGTATCGTCGCGGCCATCAGCAGAGTAACGCGGAGCCGGCGTATCCATCACCTCGCCCCACACCTGCCGCCATGGATTGACCGAGAAATGCCGGTTCGCGTCGATGAAATGACTGATCTGGTCACTGTTCTCGTCGGCTAGCAGCGAGCAGGTGACATACACCAGCCGCCCGCCCGGCTTGACCGCCCGTTGCGCCCGCGCGAGCACCGCTTGCTGATCCTTGATCCGTGCCGCGAGCACATCCGGCTTCAGCCGCCACTTGGCGTCGGGTTTCCGTCGCCACGTGCCCGATCCGCTGCATGGCGCATCCACCAGCACCACGTCGAACCGAGCCTTCAGCGCATCAAGTGCCGCCGTGTCACCGGCTGTCATCACGTTGACGTTGGTGATCCCCGCCCGCGTCAGCCGCTCGAAGATCGGCCGCAACCGCGACTTGTCTGAATCGTAGGCGTGGATGGTGCCCTTGTTCTGCATCAGCGCCGCCAGTGCCAGCGTCTTGCCGCCAGCGCCTGCACACAGGTCGAGCACGCTCTGCCCAGGCTTGACGCCGCACATCGCGGCGGCGATTTGCGACCCTTCATCCTGCACCTCGAACCAGCCGCGTCCGTGCGCCGCCTCGGCTTCGACATTGGGCGTGCGACCATCGCCGTCGGGCGCGGCGATGCGGACGGCCGTTGAACTGAGCCCGCCTGCAACCGCGCCATATTGTGCCAGCGCTTCGAGCACTTCGGCGCGTGTCGCCTTGAGTGTGTTGACGCGCAGATCGACCGGCGCGCGCCTGGCGATGGATTGCCCTTCGGCGATCAGTCGCTCGTCGAACACGTGGGCGAGATGCGGGCCAAGCCATTGCGGCACGTTGGCCTGCTGCCAGTCGCTCGCACCCGCGTGCGGTCCGTTGCTGACGCGCGTCATTTCGTCGGCGCTGAGCGCTGCCAGCCCGTGCGGCGAGCCGTCGAACAAGGCGGCGATGGCGGGACCGCCGAGCCCGCGCGCCGCCACCAGCGCGCCCAGCACCAGCGCGCGCGGGGTTTCTGCGCGCATGTGATAGGTCGACAACGCCCGATGGCGTAGCGCATCGTAGACGTAGTTGCCGATCGCCGACCGGTCGCCGGAGCCGGCGAACCGATGCGTGCGGCCCCATTCCGACAGCGCCACCGCCGCCGGTTGATGATGGGTGAGAATTTGCTCCAGCACCTCGGTTGCGGCTTTAATACGGGCGGCAGGTTTCATGGTCAGCGGGCCTTGCGAAGGGATAAGTGCCGGTCCTTAGCAGGTTTTTTGGTGCCCGAGGGGGTAATGTGCTGCGACCTCTGGCTTAGCTCGACGTGGTGGTCGACTTCGCCGGCGTCACCGGTGCGCCCTGCGCGAGCCAGGTTTCCAGCGCCTCGATCAGGCCGTCGATGGGGCGGAAGCCGTTGGTGATCAGAGCATAGCCACCCGCCTCGCTGCCGGCAGCCAGCATCGGAAAGCCCGTCACGCCCAACTCTTGCGAGGTCAGGAAATCGCGGAAGGTGGTGCTCTTCACGTCGGCGCTGAGGAAGCGCGCCCGGAATTGATCGCGGTCGAAACCCGCTTCGCGCGCGATATCCGCGATCACGTCGGTGTCGGTCACGTCGCGGTTGTGAGCATAGAATGCCGATGAAATCTGCGCTTTGAAGTGCAATGCCGAAACGGGCGCATCGCTACCCCAGTCGCGCGCTGTAACGACGGCGCGGCACGCCGGTTCGGTGTCGTAGATAAAGCCCTGGCGATCGAAGAAGCTGAAATCGAATGGCTGGCCTGAGGCCTTCGAGACGTTGGTCCAGGCGCTGCGAATATAGGCCTGGTCCTCGTCGCGCATGGGCTTGGTGTTGCCGGCGCGCAGCCCGCCCATCACCAGCCGTACGGG
>JANXYD010000383.1 GCA_025350265.1 Hyphomicrobiaceae bacterium
GCGCATGAAGCGTGGAAACCGTCGTTCAGCCGACGCGTTGGTCGCCCCCGCTTACACGACCGACAAGGCCTCCGGCGAATTGCGCCGCTCGCACCACATCGATCTCAAGAGCGGCAAGTATCGCGGCAAGCAGATCCTCGAACCCAAGATCGAGGTTTGACCGAGCGCGAAACCCCTCCGCGCGCCGGCCTGCAGTGTTTAAGTCAGCAAACGTCCCAACCGGAACCCACGTTGTGGTTTCCGGTTGTTGGTGTTTTAAGTGCCGTGCTTTCAGAAAAATACGCCCCTGACGGGTTTGGTAACGACATCGCCGGGCGGGCAGCGGTGCGTTTTCACCTATTTTTAGCTCATTTTATTTAACGTAGCGACGCGGACCACGGGATGGGTCGTCCGTGTTTCGGCCTGTCGGATGTGGTTTGCCGGACTTTTCGAGCAGTGATCGGTGTCGCTTTACCGTCGCCGACAGGATTTGCTTCGAGCCTTAAAGATGGGTCCAGCGTGACGATCATGCCTTGCCAGACGTTTGAGCAGGATGGGAATTTGAGCTTGACCGATCCTGAGGCAACCAACCCGAGCGTCACCAACGTGGCCGCAGTCGTAACGATTGCGGGCGAAGCCTTCGATCTGGTCGGTATTCTGTCCGGGATGGACGAGACCGCCTACCTGTGGGATCTGCAGAGCGACCAGATTTCGTGGGAAGCCAACGCGGTCAAGGTGCTCGGCGTCCGTTCGCCGCGCGAGATCGAGACCGGTCTGGAATTCAAATTTCATGTCGCCTCCGAACATATCCGGCGGCGCACGGACGCCATTCTCGGCGCCGGCGGCCAGGTTGGCGAACCCAGCCCTTCCACCGGCTTGCCGTATCGCGTGCAATACAGGTTTGCGCCGGGTGGCCGCCGCGGCGACGTCTCGCTTTGGCTGGAAGATCGCGGCCGCCTGTGGACCGACGCTGCCGGTCGGCCGTTGCGCGCCCGCGGTATCATCCGCATCATCGACGACGTCGCCGAGATGGACGCCAAAACTCATCCGCTCAGCGATCATGACGAGCTCACGGGGCAGCTCAACCGCGTTCGTCTCACGCAGGCAATAGCGGCCATCACGACGCACGCCGTGGAATCTCGCCAGCCGGCAGCATTCCTGATGGTTTCGATCAATAATCTGACGACGATCAACCAGACCTTCGGCTTCGACATCGGCGACGAAGTGATCGCCTCCGCTGCGCGCACGTTGCGCCGGCGTTTGCGTGGCGGCGACACCATCGGACGCTACTCGTCAAATAAGTTCGGTATCGTGCTCAACGATTGCGGCGCGGGAGCCATGCGCATCGCAGCCGATCGCTTTCTCAAAGCCGTCCGCGGCACAACCATAGAAACTTCTGCCTGCCAACTGTCTGCCAGCGTCAGCATCGGCGGTGTGCTGATCCCTGAGCAATCGTCCACCGTGCAGGAAGCCATCAGCCACGCGCTACAGGCGCTCGATACCGCAAAACAGCGCCGCTTCGATTGCTTCGCCGCCTATGAGCCACGCGCCGGACATGCGCTGACCCGTCAACGCAACATTACGATCGCCGATGAGGTCGCAGCGGCGCTCGAACAGAACCGCATGGTGCTGATGTTGCAGCCCATCGTCGATTGCAAGACCTTCCAGGTGAAGCATCATGAATGCCTGCTGCGCATGGAAAAGCATGACGGCAGCCGCATTTCGGCCGGTGAATTCATTCCGGTTGCCGAACAATTGGGTATGTCACACTTGATCGACCGGCGGACGCTGGAAATGACGATCGATCTCTTGAAGCGGCATCCGCGCCTGAGCCTCGCGCTCAATGTTTCCGGATTGACGCCTGCAAACCAAGAGTGGCTGGCAGCCCTGCATCAACTCACCGGCGGCCGACGCTCGCTGACGGAGCGGTTGGTGATCGAGATTACCGAAACCGCAATCATGTCCGACGTCGACCAGACGATCGCATTTGTCGATACGCTCAAGGAACTGGGTTGCAAGGTCGCGATCGATGACTTCGGCGCGGGATATACGTCGTTTAAAAACCTAAAGCTGCTGGCGATCGACATGGTGAAGATCGATGGTACCTACATCAAAAACCTCGCGGACGAACCCAAAGACCTCGTCTTCATAAAAGCCTTGCGCGACCTGGCTGGTAGTCTCGGGATGGAGACGGTGGCCGAATGGGTGCAGGATCAGAAGACCGTCGACATCTTGCGTTCGGCCGGCATCGACATGCTGCAGGGTTATTTCTGCGGCGAACCTGTCAACGCCGCCGACATTGTCGGCTGAGTGCACGAAAATAGAAAAGGCACACCATGCTGCCGCAGCGCAGGGCGTGCCTTGTTAGGATCGTTTCAGTTTTAGTTGAATCGCGGAACGACCCTAGCTCTTTGTTTTGTCGTGCTTCTTATCGGATAACCGCTCACACCCCGGATCTCGTCCGGGGCATGCTTTATCCGGAAGCACGCTAACCGTCATGAGACGCTTCAGTGGATACTCGCCACCACCAGCTTGTCACCGAGAGCATGACCCACGGCTGCCTGCTTGCTATCGGTCAAAGCGAGCGGCGTTCCGTCGGCGCTGTGCAACGCAAAGATATCGGAGCCGTCGGGCAAGCCTGTGATCGCGGGAAACATGCGCTGCGCCTCGTCGGACGACATCACACGGATATACGCCACTTCGCCATCACCCAGCTTGGCGAGATCGAAGCCGCTCAAGATGTGCTCCGTGGCTACTTTCGATGACCGACGCCTGTTCCGTTTGACTGAATTCTTTTCCATGACGATGCTCCTCCGGGTGTGGGGAATTAACTCTGTCATGCCGACGCCACACAACTTCGTATGCTCAACGCACGAAGCTGCCTTCCGGATCAGTGTCGGATGATTCTTGTAAAGAGTGTGTGACTTGCGAGGCGCGTGGCGACTTTATTTCGAAACTAAGGTTTCCCATTGGTAACCATTGTCTCGCTGGATTGTTTGCCGGTGCCGATGGCAATCCGCCGAACCAGCCTGTGCGGTTCATGACGCACCAGATCAACCGCCAGTAAGCCGTGCGCCAGATCCGCTGATCGCACTTCGATGCCATCAGCCAATACAAACGTGCGTGAAAACTGGCGCGCTGCGATGCCCCGATGAATATAGTCGCGCGTCTTGTCATCATCCTGTCGGCCACGAACGGTCAATTGATTGTCTTCGAGCGTAATCTCGATCTGACCGATCAAAAACCCGGCCACAGCCAACGTGATCCGCAACACCTCTGGGCGGGCCGCCACCGATCCATCGTCGGCGACTGCCGTGGGCGTGGGAATGAGCCGTTCGATGTTGTAGGGCGGATAACCGTCGGTTCCACCCTTGCCGACCCGATCGATCAAGCGCTCGATTTCATCGAAACCCAACAACAGGGGCGACGACAGCATTGGATTCCTCGACATCGCAAAGCCCTCCTGTGAAGCGACCTTTTGACCGCGTGCCAACCTGGCACCGCGTTACCGGTGCATTGAGCCACCGGAACCGTTGATATGGAAACGCGGCATCCACTCGTCAAGGCCGCCCTGGCCGTGCGTGCGAGACCACCAATCCCCAACTCTTTCCCAGCAACTCGTATTATTTAACAATCAATTAACGGTTTTCCGCGCACAGGGTCTCCGGAGCGCTTGCGACAAGCGCGCGACTCACCGACAGATCCTGGTCAGACTTGATTCTAATGGCCAATCGCGGGGCGTTCAGATGAAGCGTGACGAGCATGCACCGGTCCTCAGCGCTATCTTTGTGGACTACGACAACATCTACATGTCGTTGAAGCGCAAAAGCGAGGAAGCCGCCAAGCGTTTTGCCAAGCTGTCGCAGGACTGGCTGAAAGGCATCGAAACCGGCAGCCTGATAACGGCCACCAACAGCGTCCTCGGCACCGCCAAACGCCGCATCGTGATGAACCGGTGCTATGGCAATCCAGTCCCGCGCCGTAATAATCACGACAACTCGACCGACATGAGCTCGTTTCCGTTCATTCGGCATCACTTTCTGCGCGCCGGCTGTGAAGTTGTCGATTGCCCACCGCTGACGGCGCAATTGAAGAACTCGTCCGACATCCGCATGGTCATGGATGTGCGCGATTATTTGACGCACGAGACCTACTTCGACGAATTCATCATCCTGTCCGGCGACGCGGATTTCACGCCTGTGCTGCAGCGCCTGCGTCAGCATGCGCGCCGCACAGTGATTTATTGCAACGAGTATACCGCACAGCCGTACACAGCGATCTGCGACGGCGAAGTGCGCGAAGCCGATCTGATCGCGCTTTTGCTGGCGCAGGAACCGTCCATCGCGGCACCGGTCGCGGCCGGCGGGATCGAACAGCAGTCGCAACGCGTTTCGACCGGGCTGTCGGTTCAGTCGCCGGCCCCTGCGCCGTCCGTGCCAAGCCTCAGGCACGAAATCATCGCCGAGGTGATCGCCAGCGTGCGCTCCGCCGCCATGCCGGTACCGCTCGAAGCCTTGGCAGATCGCGCACTCCGCGTGCTCGGCCACGAGAAAACCGTCAATACCAGTTGGGCTGGTGCTGGCAGCTTCCGCGAACTTCTGCGCCAGAGCTTGCCAACTGAAATTCAGCTGACCGATCAGCCGCCCTACTTCGCTTATGATCCAAAGCGCCACTCGGCATCGGCAGCACGACTGCCGGCGATCGATCTCGCACCGGCGCGCATGCCGCAGACGACCCAACCCATGCGCCCCGACCCTGCCCGCACCGCGCATGTCGACGATGCCATTTTTGCCAGCGTCACCACGCCTCCACGGCCGCAGCCGATGGCGGAAACGGTGCTCGTGCCGCAGCCCCAGATGCGCCCACAGCCCCCGCCTGCAATGCCGCCGGCGCAAGCCGCCCGACCGCCGCAGCGCGAGGCGATGGCTACGCAACCGCACCCGGCACCGCAAGCGCCGCAGCCGTCGGCTATGCAGCAGTCCATTGCGCGCATCTACGAAGCTTGTCAGGCGCCGCCGCTGGCACCGGCCGAATATCGCGCCGTGTTCGAAATCCTGGCGCAGGAGATCAACGAGAACAACTTGTCCGGTGCTCAGACCCTCGACAATGTGGTTGCGCGGGCCGGACAACGTGGCTTTGAATTGCGCCGCGACGATGCGCGCTTCATTCTTGAAGTGGTCAGTGAGACCGATCCTTGGTTCGATCAAGGGGCTTCGGCCACGCTGTTCGGCGGGCGCTTTCGCAACTTCGTCGTTGGGCGGTGTCGCGGCCAAGGGCTGACGTTAAGCGCGGAAGAACTCGATCTGGTCGATTCATGGTTCGCCGGTGCCAACCCAGCGTCCGTACCAACGCGCGCCGGTCACCAGCATGCGCCATCGCCGGACGCGGCCGACAGCCGTGGCCCCGCCAAATGGTGGCCGCAACAAACCGCGCAACGGGCAGATAGCGCCGCCGACCTCGCCACCGCCGTCACAGATGGCGGCGGTGAAGACTTTCCGCGGATTGTTCGCGCTCGCCGGTAGTGCTGATTGGTTGGGTCACGCGCTGCTGCGCGACCCAACCTCGCACGGGCGGAGTTTGCGTCGAGAGACGGCCTAACCCAGGCGCGCGAGATAGAATCCGATCTCGCCTGTCGGTAAGCCGACAGCGGGCACTATCAATATGTTGCGCGATAGTCTCGCGTTGTGTCCCAATAGCTATAGACACAAACAATTCTAGGTTGTGTACTCGCCGAGTATTTTTAAAGGCGAGCTGCTGATGTCAAATATGTCGAACGCTGTTTTTGCCGACCTTGCACTCCGAACACCACGCACCGGTGTTCCATTCCTGGAGGCATTTCGGGTCCACTACGGGCCGCCGGGTCTCCTCGGCCGCTTTTTTCTAAGCGCCGATAACCGCCTGAGGGATCGCGGCATAACATTAAAATTCATCAGCTTTGACGACCTGGTGACGCTGAGCGAGAAGAATGCTGCCAACTGGGGGTCTTTCAATCCCATGTTCGATCCGAGGGTGGCCGACATTCCCGAGGGGTCGCTGTGTCTGGCAGGGTTCGACCGCAAGGGCGATATCAAGATCTGCATTTGTGCCAAACCCTTCGACGCAACGACGCAGTCATTTGCCGACGTCGTCAACGCGGGCGGATTTACGGCTGTTCGGGCGGAACAGAACAAAGACCAGATCGAAACGACCATCGATGCCCCATTCGCCTACGAACTGCGTGGCTTGCTGGGCTACGTCGGGGCACTGTGGGTCCACCCAGACGCGCGGGGGGATCGGTTCGCTTCGATCTTTGGCTATATCATCAATTCGTGCCTGGTTACCCTTTGGAACCCCAGTCACCTTTTAGGGTCGGTGCAGCAAAAAGTTGTCGGAACCGGACTGTTCCAACGCTACGGCTACAATCACAGCATGTCGTCGTTGCTGGTGACATCAGCCGGAAAGCCCGCTGCCGATTTGGCCATTCTGTGGATGACGGCCGATGAATTTATGGCGGGGCTAGCCGTTTACCTGGACGAGATCTGGCCGAAGATCGATGCTGCTGTCGCAGCCCGAGACGGACAGCAATCGGCATGAATCGCCATTGTGTTGCACGGGCACAATCGCGCGCCAGTAGCGGGTGCGCATGTCGCCAATGCGCGGCCAACTGATAATTGAATCGACGTCGTCGAATTTAGAACTGGTGGTTTTCGCAGCTTCGCGGAAATTCTCCTCGATCCAATCCTTGTATTTGGTGTCGCTGAGGTCGGCGAAGTCGAAGCTCTGCTGCTCGTTGACCGACGGCACAAGAGGTGGGTATCCGCGACCGTGGTCGACCAATTTCATGGCTCCGGTTGCGACTTGCATATCCACAACGGACCAGCGACCATGATAGGTGTGATCGAGCACATTTCTGCGCGTGTCGGTGGGACACTTTTCATCGAGCACGGGCATCGCCGCATGTGCCGTCTGCAGCCATTTGCTCTCGGCACCGACCGATTTGCGGGCCAGCAGTTTCGGTCCCCGTGCGCCGGGGCGTAGTGTGCGGTTGTCCATCAAATGGCTTAGAAACGTCAGTGCCACGCGGCATGACATCGCCCTTTCCATATTCCAGACTTTATCGAGCCACGACACGACGATCTGGGGGTTGCCCCGATCCAGCAGCCAATAGAGCAGTGACGCGATCGCCTTGTCGGCCATGACAGCCGGGCGGCAGCGGACATGTATGGTGCCAGGCCGTTCCGCAATCGCAACATGGCCGATGTTTTCAACGGCGTAGTTCTCGACGGCTTTGCCGCCCGCCGTGTAGCCTAGGCTGCGTGCAAGTTGTATCGAGCCTGATTTGAAAACTTCACCAAAATCGTCGATGATCCAATTCGCCATTCCAACCCCCCGAACACTCAAACGGCCGGTAATTTCCGCGCCGACGACAAGCGATTGAGTTTGACGATCAATCACCGCCCGTGTGCTGTCCGATGCAAGAAGCATAGCATAATTACAGTTCATGCGGGAATATGAATTGTACTCAGCGGGTTGAAATGCTTTTGGTACGTCCTGCCGGATTGTAGCCAGCTTTCTGGGCGTCCGCCTCGTCACAAAACCACTGTTCGCCGCGATTGAGCCGCACGGCGGCTTGCGCATAGCCCGACGACCACGGCATCAGATAGGTTTTTCGGCCGTCGACGACGCGGGCCTTGATCGGACAGCCAGTGGGTGCTTCAGCCTTTGCGGCAGCCCAAACGCGGGCTCGATAGGCGGCAGGCCGTTCCGGCTCGCCTGACCACAGCCCGTTGCCGGCGCGACGTGCTTCGCCTTCAAGTGCTGCATAGCCGCCGAAGTAGGTGGCGGCGGAAAACACGTGGCCGTCCTTGACCAGTTCCGCCCCGACGTCGCGGCCATCGACAGTGCATTGCGCCTCGGTGCGACCCATCGCGTCCGGATCACCCTGGGCGATACAGCGGAACGACTTTGTTTTTGCTAGTTTCTCCAATGCTGCGGTCGCGACTTCACCACATCGCCAGGGTTGTTTGCTGGTACGGATGCACGTCTGCTGGCGGTCAGGTGCCTCGATGCCGGACAGGTGCAACAAACGGCCCTGCAAGCGGATCATCTCACCTGAGAGAACCGAAGCGCGTCCCTCCAGGGCCGAGGCGGAAGGGGCGGCCGCGGTGTCGAAACCCGGCGCATTCGACAGTGCGCCCCCCCACGCATACCATCCGAGCGCCAACGCGACGACGGCCATGAGGGCAACCGCTACGGCACCTGCCGACATCTGGACTGCGGGCCAACGGCCGACGCCGAACGACATGCCACGCCCCATGGCCAGTGGGGCTAACAGGGCAAGCAGCACCACACCGATCACCAACGGTAGAACGGCCTGTCCATCATGGGCGATCGTCGACCAGCGGTAGAGCCCGGAAAACAAAGCCATGCCGCCACACAAAGCGATGGGGAATGCGATTGTGGGTCTGGCGACGGTGTTGCGCCACGTGGCAACGGATACGCGCCAACCCGAGCCAGCCGCGCCGACCACACCGTTGACCGCCGCCTCACCAGCTGCCTTGGCATTGCCCGCGGCGATGCGACCGATATTTTCCAATCGCGCACGGCGCTGATCGCGGCGCAGCTTGATGGTGGTGCGCACATATTGATGCCAATCGAAGCCATCGGATTTTTTGCGCCAGAACCGCATTCTCACTTCCCCCCACACGACGGGTCCATCATTGCCATCACGCCGAAACACACAATGACGCGGCAGGTAGTTTCCACAGGTGCCTGTGCCGACCAAAAATGGCTTTGGTGCGTTGATTGCACGGAGGTTGCGAATGAGCCAGACATCCCAGTCTGCCGTCACGTCGGTGACACAGGTCTTTGCGCACACTCGGAGTTGGCGCTAAATACCAAATTCACCGCTGGTTTTATGCCTGCGTCTGCGCATCCAAATGCCGCCATGTCACTATCATGCGGGCTCAACCCGCCTCTGGATCATCGCTATGACCGATATTCGCTCCGAAGCCGATACTGCATCAACGGACGGCAGCGCCAACGACGTTGAGATGGTGCGCAATGCATGTGCGATTTCCGGCTTGCCTAATCGCAAACGCGACCTCATTCCGCTCGATGCGGTACGACCGAGCTTGGCGGATCATATCCGCAAAGAGCATCCAGGGCTGGGCGGCGATGCGCTCATCTCCAAGGCGCAGCTTGCAATTTATCGCATGAAATACGTCGAAAATCTGCTGGAAAGCGAGCACGGCGAATTCACCGAACTCGAACGGCAAGTGGCTAACAGTATCGCCAACCACGACACGATCGCGGAGAACGTCGAGGACGATTTCGAAGAAGAGCGCACGTTCGGCCAGCGGCTCTCGGATCAACTGGCGTCGTTTGGAGGGAGTTGGTCATTTCTGATCTGGTTTGGTGCGGTGCTGTTCATCTGGATCGCTGTCAACCTGGCCCTCGGTGAGAAAAGCGCCTTCGACGTCTATCCCTTCATTCTGCTCAATCTGGTGCTGTCGTGCATCGCGGCCATCCAGGCACCGATCATCATGATGAGCCAGAAACGGCAGGAAGCGAAGGATCGGTTGCGCTCCCTCAATGACTATCGCGTCAACTTGAAGGCCGAGCTTGAAATTCGCCACCTGCACGAAAAGCTCGACCACTTGATTTCGCGCCAATGGCAACGGCTCGCTGAAATCCAACGGATGCAGCTCGAAATCATGCAGGAAAAGCGGCTGAAAAAATGATCGTCACAGCTTCAGCTGTGCAAGCCCGGGGCTTCCTGGCCGGTGCGGGCGAAATATTCGGTGTAACCACCGCCGTAGGTGTGAATGCCTTCGGGCGTCAATTCCAGCACACGATTGGACAGCGCCGCCAGGAAATGCCGGTCATGGCTGACGAACAGCATCGTGCCGTCGTACTGGGCCAATGCTGCGATCAGCATCTCTTTGGTGGCCATGTCGAGATGGTTGGTCGGCTCGTCGAGCACGAGAAAATTGGGCGGGTCGAACAGCATCTGCGCCATCACGAGACGTGCTTTCTCGCCACCGGACAGCACCCGGCATTTCTTATCGACGTCGTCGCCTGAGAAACCGAAACAGCCGGCGAGTGCGCGCAGCGTGCCCTGCCCAGCCTGCGGAAAATTGTATTCGAGCGACTGGAACACGGTGCGCTCGCCATCGAGCAGGTCCATCGCGTGCTGGGCGAAATAGCCCATCTTCACGCTGCCGCCGACCGCCACCGTCCCATCGTCGGGCGCTGTGGAACCGGCCACCAGCTTGAGCAGCGTCGATTTGCCGGCGCCGTTGATGCCCATGACGCACCACCGCTCGCGCCGCCGCACCTGAAAATCGAGGCCTGCATAGATCGTACGATTGCCGTAGCCTTTGTGCACGTTCTTGAGGCTGGCCACATCTTCGCCAGAACGCGGCGCGGGGGCAAACTTGAACGTCACGGTCTGGCGGCGCTTGGGCGGCTCGACGCGATCGATCTTTTCGAGCTTCTTGACGCGGCTTTGCACCTGGGCTGCGTGGGAGGCTCGCGCCTTGAAGCGTTCGATGAACTTGATTTCCTTGGCCAACATGGCTTGCTGGCGCTCGAATTGCGCTTGCTGCTGCTTTTCGGCCAGGGCGCGCTGCTGTTCATAAAATTCATAGTTTCCAGTGTAGGCCGTCAGCGTGCCGCCATCGATCTCGACAAGCTTGGTGACGATGCGGTTCATGAATTCGCGGTCGTGCGAGGTCATCAGGAGCGCGCCCTCATAGTCGCGCAGGAACTGTTCAAGCCAGATCAAGCTCTCCAGATCCAAGTAGTTGCTCGGCTCGTCGAGCAGCATGGCGTCGGGCCGCATCAAAAGCACTCGTGCGAGCGCGACGCGCATTTTCCAGCCGCCCGAGAGCGCGCCGACGTCGCCGTCCATCATCTCCTGACTGAAGCCGAGACCGGCCAGAACCTCACGCGCGCGGCCGTCCATGGCATAACCGTCCAGCTCCTCGAAACGGCCTTGCACCTCGCCGTAGCGCTGGATCAATTCCTCCATCTCGGCTGCCTGCTCGGGATCGGCCATGGCGGCTTCGAGTTGCTTCAATTCACTTGCGAGGCTGCTGACGGGGCCGGCCCCGTCCATCACTTCGGATGCAGCGCTGCGGCCGGACATTTCGCCCACGTCCTGGCTGAAATAACCGATGGTGAGCCCGCGCTCGACGGATACCTGACCTTCGTCCGGCTGCTCGTGCCCCATGATCATACGGAACAGCGTCGTCTTGCCGGAGCCGTTGGGTCCGACGAGGCCAACCTTTTCACCCTTATAAAGGGCTGTGGAGGCCTCGATGAAAAGGATCTGGTGGCCGTTCTGCTTGGAGATGCCGTCAAGTTGGATCATGCGCGTAGGGGCCTCGGAAACGTTTCCGTGGCTCATACCGGCCCGCAGAAATCTTGATTTTTCGCTCGACTGGCTGCGGGCCGGTATCAGTCTTGTTTGCGCGCGGCCGCCCCACCAACCCCGCGCGCGGATACCAGCCCGCATAAGTCAGTACTTATGCAGGCTGGTAATATGCCATCTGCCGCTGAGGCGATAGTGCGCGGCCCTGTGACCGATAGCGCCGTGCGGCGATATTTCCCGACCCAGGGGTCGGCCGTCAGCCCGCCGCCGCCTTCTGGACTGCTGCGGCAATGTCGTCGACGACGGCGGTTACCAGGTGCTGGTCGTCGCCCTCGGCCATGACGCGGATCACTGGTTCTGTGCCGGACGCGCGGATGACGACGCGGCCTTTGGCTCCCAATCGCGCCTTGCCGCCGTCGATCGCCTTGATGACGGCCTCCTTTTCGAGTGGCTTGCCGTTGGTGTAGCGGACGTTTTTCAAAACCTGCGGCAGGCGCTCGAAGCGGTTACACACTTCGCTGACGGACTTGCCCGTGCTGACGGCTACAGCCAGAACCTGCAGCGCCGAAACCAGACCGTCGCCGGTGGTCGTGAAATCGGACAGTACGATGTGACCGGATTGCTCGCCGCCGACGTTGAAGCCGTGCTTACGCATGTGCTCGACCACATAGCGATCGCCGACGGCAGTGCGGGCGAGCGTGAGACCCTGGTCCTTCAGGTAAAGCTCCAAGCCCAAGTTCGACATGATCGTGGCGACGATGCCGCCGGCTAACAGCGTGCCGCGCTTGTGCCAGCTGTCGGCGATTACAGCCATGATCTGGTCGCCGTCGACGATGCGGCCTTTTTCATCGACGATGACGACGCGGTCGGCATCTCCGTCAAGGCCGATGCCGATGTCGGCGCGCACTTCCTTGACCTTGTCGCACAAGGCTTGCGGCGAGGTCGAGCCGCATTCCAGATTGATGTTGGTGCCATTGGGATCGACGCCGATGCGAATGACTTCTGCGCCCAATTCCCAAAGCGCATTGGGGGCAACCTGATAGCCGGCACCGTTTGCGCAATCGATCACGATACGCAGGCCATCGAGCCGCACGTCGCGCGGCAGTGTGCGCTTGGCGAATTCGATGTAGCGTTCCTGTGCACTCTCGACGCGCTTGGCGCGGCCGATCCGCTCTGCCGGAACGAGCATTTTGTCGGACGGGCCGAGAATAAGCGCCTCCATCCTGGCCTCGGTCTCGTCGGAGAGCTTGTAGCCATCGGGATCGAAGAACTTAATGCCGTTGTCGCTACTTTCATTGTGCGAGGCGGAGATCATCACACCGAGGTCTGCGCGCATCGAGCGCGTCAGCATCGCGACGCCGGGGGTCGGCACGGGACCGAGCAAGAACACATCCATGCCGACGGCGGTGAAGCCGGACGTCAACGCGGTTTCGATCATGTAGCCGGACAGCCGCGTATCCTTGCCGATCACGACACGGTGGCGATGTTGGCCTTGATTGGAGAAGAGCGTGCCCGCCGCCATGCCGGCTTTCAGCGCAATTTCGCTGGTCATCGGGTAGACGTTGGCCAGGCCGCGAATGCCATCAGTGCCAAAAAGTCGACGTGCCATGAGTTACCTTCGTGGTGCCGGTGGGTCGTTGAGTTGTAGGCGTTGGGCGGAGCAACAAGGTCGACACCCACAGCGAGGTCGACTGCAACAAGACCGCGCGAACTTAATGCGTAAACGTCAATAAACCGATCCCATGCGATCGGCTTTCAAAAACCCGATCGCGCGCGATCTGCGTCAGGCTCTTTACCGGCTTTGGCGCGGCGCGCTGCGTTGACGACCTCGCCCGGGGCATCGTCGGCCGGCCGCCGCGACGTGGCCTTCGCCAGTACACGACCATAGCCGTGTTCGACTTCCATGCGCTGTGCGTGTTGCCCTTGCATGAGCCAACGATGAATTTTTGGCAAATTGTAGGCCGGGACATAGAAGAATAGATGATGTTCGAGGTGATAATTCACGTAGTAAGGGGCCAGCAGCAGCCGTTCGAGCCGATTGGCCGTGGTTGTGCGGGTGTTGCGCAGCGGGTCGAGGTTATCCGGCACCACGGCATGCTCGGCGATGTTGCGGACGCGGGTGACGACCATCATCCAGGTTAACAGCGGCAGCACCCACAGCAGCGGATAGGCCCACCAAACCCCGGCCAGCGCCAGCCCGCTAAACAGCAGCGCATTGGCCGTGACCTGCGGGCCGAGGCGATGCCAGAAATTCTGCGCGCGCCGCAACCATGACGCTTGCGCTGGTCCCAACGCGTTGAGCAGCTGCGCCTTGCGTTGCTCGAAGCCGGTTTGTCCGCTGATGTCGCGCCAGAATTTGCGCCGATAGCTGGCCTGGGTGATCGGAAACGGTCGCGAGAGGATCAAATCGGGATCAAGTTCGGTCTGGGTGTGGGCGTGATGCTTGAGATGGTAGCGGCGATAGGCGCGCGTCTCGGCGAAAACGGGATAGGCGCAGAGCCATTGGCTGAGCCGCAGGTTGACGGCCTCGTCGTGATGTAGCGCCCCGTGCGCGCCGTCGTGCATGAGGATGGCCAGACCCAATTGGCGCGAGCCGACGATGACAACCGCAACGATGAAGGTGAGAGGGTTGGGCCACAACGCCACCATGGTGATGGCGAGCAGGATGGTTGCCCACGCATGCGCCACCATCGCAAGGCCGCGCCACGTCGACCGTTGGCGCACCTCGGCCAGCTGAGCGGAGGTCAGAAGGTCGCGCGCGGGGATGCGCGGGGCAGTACGTTGCTGATGCAGTCGGACGACGTTCGGCATCGCGGCCCTCGGTTGTAAAGCGCCCGATTTCTCTTTTGTTGCGCGCGGCCGCCCCACCAACCCCGCGCGCGGATACCAACCTTCAAAGGTCAGTACCTGTGAAGGTTGGTATTACCCCTGGTGCACCTTCGGCGTCTAGGTGTTAATCATGACGCACGATCTACCATGTCAATATCCGCAGGAACTCCCGCATGCCCAACGCAGCAGCCAAGGCCTTTCCCGTCTCGTGGGACCAATTCCATCGCGATTGCCGGGCGATGGCGTGGCGGCTGGCGGACAAGGCAAAGTTCGAGGCGATCGTATGCATCACGCGCGGCGGGCTGGTGCCGGCTGCGATCGTGGCGCGCGAACTGGGGTTGCGGTTGATCGAAACGGTGTGCGTCGCCAGCTACCACGATTACAAATCGCAAGGTCAACTGAAGGTTCTCAAGGACATCTCCCCGGCGATCCGGGCGATCGGGGATGGGCTGGGCAAGGGCGTGCTGGTGATCGACGATCTGACCGACACCGGCGCCACGGCCAGGGTGGTGCGCGAAATGTTGCCCAACGCGCACTTTGCCACTGTCTATGCCAAGCCAGCCGGCGTGCCGCTGATCGATACGTTCGTGACGGAAGTCAGCCAGGACACGTGGATTTATTTTCCCTGGGATCTCGAGTTGAAATACTCCGAGCCGATCGCCAAGGGCGTCAGCGGGTGATGGCCCTCTAGGGTCGTTGCGGTTTTAGTTGAATTGCGGAACGACCCTAGCTCTTTGTTTTGTCGTGCTTCTTATCGGAAAGCCGCTCACACCCCGGATCTCGTCCGGGGCATGCTTTATCTGGAAGCACTCTAGCGGCGCGTTGCCAGCGCCACGCCGGCCACGGTTACGGCGATGCCGGCGATTTGCAGCGGGATCAGCGTCTCGCCGAACAGCACCCAGGCTTCCAGCGCGGACGCGGCGGGCACCAGATAGATCAGGCTCGCCGACTTCGACACCGCGCCCTCGCGGATCAACCACAAGTACAACATTATCGCGCCTAGCGAGATGGCGATCACCGACCACAGCATGGTGGCGACGCTCGACCATGACAAGGCCAGGCGCATCGGCTCCAGCAGATAGGCCGCCGCCAACACAACCGGCACTGCGCCGACGTATTGCAGGAGCGCTGTGGTTCGGAGATCGCCTGTCGGGATGAAGCGCTTCTGATAAAACGTGCCGAGCGTCACCGAAATCATCGCGCCGAGATTGACCAACAGCGCCGCTTGCAGCTTGGCAAAATCGGCACTGCTGGCGGCCATGATGCGCGGTGCCAGCACGATCACGATGCCGACGAAGCCGAGCGCGATGCCTGCCCATTGCCGCTTGCCGATGCGCTCCCGGAGCAAAAAGGGCGCGAGAATCGCGGTCATGATCGGCTGCGTGGCGGCGATCACGGCGGATATCCCGGCGGGCAGGCCTTGGCCCACTGCCCACCAGACGCCGCCGAGATAAAGCGCATGCAGCAGCACGCCTGACATCATCGCGTGCGCGACGGCGCTGCGTTGACGGGGCCAAGGTGCCCGCATGGCTGCGGCGAGAACTGCGAACCCCAGGCCGGCAAACGCGAAGCGCGCTGCGAGGAAAGTGAGTGGATCGCTATCGATGGCTGCGGCACGCGCGGAAATCCAGCCGGTGGACCAGAGAAACACGAACAACCCCGGCGCTGCCGCAAGCGCCCACTTCCTGACCTCGGGTGAGGCTTTGACCTGCTCAAGCATTGCTACCGAGCGCCTGCTCAAGGTCGGCGATCAGATCGCCGACGTGTTCCAGTCCAACGGACAGCCGCAGCAGGTCGGTGGGGCATGGACTGCCCGCGCCCTCGATCGACGCGCGATGCTCGATCAGGCTTTCAACGCCCCCGAGCGAGGTTGCCCGTTTCCAGATTTTGACGTGTGCCGCCGTGCGGATCGCCGCCGCCTCGCCGGCTTTGACGCGGACCGACAGCATGCCCGAGAAACCACCTTGCATCTGGCGTGCCGCGATTGCGTGACCGGGATGCGTTGGAAGGCCGGGATACAGCACGTCGGCGATACGCGGATCGGCCGCGAAGTGTTTCGCAACGGCCATCGCCGCAGTGGATTGATGGGCGACGCGCACATGCAGCGTGCGCATGCCGCGCATCAGCAGCATGGCTTCAAAGGGGCCGAGAATGCCACCCAGCATTTTCCGCTGACGGACGCAGCGCTCGAAATAGGCATCGTTACGCGCGAACGTCAGTGAGCCCGCGACGACATCCGAGTGGCCATTGAGATACTTGGTGGCGGCGTGCATGACCACGTCGGCACCGAGTTGCAGCGGTTGACAAAGCACGGGCGTGGCGACCGTCGAATCGACGGCGAGGATAACGCCGTGTTGCTTTGCAAGCGTTGCCACCGCCGCGATATCCGTCACGCTCCAGAGCGGGTTGGAGGGCGTCTCGAGCCAGATCATTTTCGTGCGGCCGGGCTGGATGGCTGCGGCGATGGTGTCGACGCTGGAGGCATCGACAAAGCTCACGTCGAGGCCGTGCGCCTTGGCATCCTCGCTGAGCCAAAGCTTCAGGCCCCAATACATGACCTCAGGGGCGACGATGTGGGCGGGACGTTCCAACGCCAAGAAGGCCGTGGTGGCCGCTGTCATGCCCGAGCCTGTGAGCAGCGTTGCGGCGCCGCCTTCAAGCCGGGTCAGAACGGCCTCTGCCTGGCGCACGGTGAGATTGTCGGGACGGCCGTAGACGAAACCCTTGGAATAGGCGTTGTCGGGATCGCGAAGGTAGGTGGTTGCAAGATGCAGCGGCGGCACGATCGCGCCTGTTTCAGCATCAATGACGCCGCCGGCTTGGGCTGCGAAGGTCGCCGGATGCACAGCGGAAAGTTTGTCGGTCATCAAGGGATCCCAATTCGCGCGCAGAACGCGCGACAATCGATCATGGCACAGTTTCCGTCACCGGTTCCGATAACGCTTGCGCAGTCGTGGTGCAACGCGTGATTTCGGCTGCAGGCAAAACCCGCTACAGCTGCGGACATCGTTTTCAGCACGATCAGCGAAAGCCGCCCATCGTATGATTTCCCGCACCATTCTCATCTCCGGTTGTTCGTCCGGCATTGGCTTGACGGCGGCCACGACGTTGAAAAAACGCGGTTGGCGCGTGCTGGCGACGGTGCGCAAGCCTGCGGACAAGGCGCTCCTCGAACAGCATTTCGGCATCGAGGCGTTGCATATGGAATTGTCGGACTTGGACTCCATCAATGCGTGCGCAGACGCGGTGCTGGCCAAGACTGGCGGCAAGCTGGACGCGCTCTATAACAATGCCGCCTACGGCATCGTCGGCGCCATGGAGGATATTTCCGGCGACATGTTGCGCCGGCATCTCGATGTGAACGTGGTGGGCACACATGAGCTAACGCGGCTGATAGTGCCGGTGATGCGGGCGCAAGGACAGGGGCGGATCGTGACATGCTCTTCCGTGCTGGGGCTTGTCAGCGGGCCGTATCGCGGGGCCTATTGCGCGTCCAAATTCGCCGTCGAGGCGATGACGGACGCGTTGCGCTACGAACTGGCCGGCAGCGGCATCCATGTGTCGTTGCTGCAGCCTGGGCCAATCAAGACGCAGTTTCTGCCGAGCACGCTCGCGCATTTCAGGAGCACAATCGACGCCGAGCGTTCGCCGCACCGAGCCGAATATGCCAAGCGGCTTCAAGCCATGGAAAGCGACGGAGCGAGCTTCCTCAAACTGGGGCCGGAGGCGGTGGTGCGCAGCTTGATACATGCGCTGGAGAGTGCGCACCCGAAAGTGCGCTATCGCATTTCGCCGCACACGTATGTGGTTGCGGCGCTGAAACGCGTATTGCCTGGACGGGTGCTGGATATGATGCTCAGGCGAAGCTGAACATTTTCGTTCTTGACACGAACTACTCGCTTCGACACGATTTCATATCGACGGAGCTGTCTCTGCTGGTTTTGATGGCTTTCCTGCTGCTGCGTCGGTTATTTTGGCGGTCCTGTTCGACGGGCTCAGATCACTGTATCGATCTACCATCGATGGGACCAGGCATTGAAGGGATCGTGACATGAAATATGCTTTGATTGCGGTTACACTGTTGACTGTGACGTACGCGTCGATCGCCCCGGCAAGTGCACTTGGGAGCGGCAATCCGTTCTGTGCCAACGGAAAATTAAAAGCGAATAAGTGCAAATAATTCACGCATGCGTATGATTGCGGCAGGTAATTCGAGCTTCGGCCAGCGGAACCGTTTCTGGCGATCGAATTCGCTGACATACTCTTGCGGAATCATCGGGAAGCGGCTTCGATAAGCAACGACCGTGGGGCCGTATAGGACCTCGCCAGCAGTGATCGGAGCAGCCGCGCCATGCCTCAGAACCCCACGCCCGTGCAGGGCTTGTCCCGCGACGATATTTTCTCGGGCGTGAAGCCTGTGGAAGACCGCCATAAGCTCGACGAGGTAAGGCTTGCCGTGTGGCTTGAGGCCAATGTCGCCGGCTATGACGGGCCGCTTGAGGTGTTTCAGTTCAAGGGCGGGCAATCCAACCCCACATATCGGCTGGATACGCCGGGTAAACGCTATGTTCTCAGGCGCAAACCGTTCGGCAAGCTGCTGCCGTCGGCGCATGCCGTGGACCGCGAGTTCAAGGTGATTTCGGCGTTGCACAAGGTGGGGTTTCCGGCCGCCAAACCTTACGGCTTGTGCAGCGACGACACCGTTATCGGTTCGATGTTCTACGTCATGGAGATGGTGGCCGGACGCATCTTCTGGGACAGCACCCTGCCGACGCTGACGCCGCCGGAACGCCGCCAGATCGTGGAGGCGGAAGTGGCGACGCTGGCGCAATTGCACAATTACGAGCCGGAGAAGATCAGCCTTGGCGACTACGGCAAGCCGGGCAACTATTTCGCGCGGCAGGTCGAGCGCTGGTCGCGGCAGTATCGCGCTTCGGAGACCGAGAAGATCGAGGCGATGGAGCGGCTGATGGAGTTTTTGCCGCGCACGGTTCCGGCGCAGGAACGTGTTTCGGTCGTGCATGGCGACTATCGGCTCGACAACATGGTGTTTCACGCGCGCGAGCCGAAGGTGATCGCGGTGCTCGACTGGGAATTGTCGACGCTGGGCGATCCGTTGGCCGACTTCTCATACTTCCTGATGGGCTGGCTGATGCCGCCGGCGACGCAGAGTGCC
>JANXYD010000405.1 GCA_025350265.1 Hyphomicrobiaceae bacterium
GGGGGCTCGCCGATGATCTGAAGTTCAGTCTCAACTGCCACCATCGAAAGCGTCGCAGCGCGTCGACGACGCATTGTTTAAAGACGAGGTCTGTCCGCTGGTGGCGAACAACATCATGGCCAGCGGCCTTCGAGTTGCACACCAAAGGCCGAACACATGACTTGCACCCCGCCGCAACAAACGCACGCCGCACCGACAAAACCCTTGCCAACCGGGTGCCGTCCACACATGACAACGACCTGCGCGCGTGATGACCGAACCCTGCCCGTCCTGCTCAATCGAGAGCGAGGTTTGCGATGATTCCGGCTTGACCCATAAGGGCTATGACAGCTGCGCCGCGACGCTGGAATTCGGCTTCCGTGCCGGCGCGCCCGACGAGGTCGGAGCAAAGTCCGGTTTCCAGCATGGTCCGCGTCACGTTGAAGGTCGCCGCCTCCTGCTTGCGGGATACGCCTGACGTCGCGCGCGTCACGGTGCCGCCGGCGACGGTCGCGCCGCTGACCGCATCGACGATCAGGAACGACCCGGTGGCCGCGCACGCAACGAACGTGTCCAGGGCAACCGCCCGGCCAAGCGTGATCGACACTTCCGCGATGTCGTTGACGCCACACGTACGGGCGCTTTGGCGTTCCAGTGTTCCAAGGTCGAGCAGCGACACGATCGAAAGCTGAGACACCGGCGCCAAATCCGTCGCCGAGCGCAACAGATAGCGCGCCTTCGCATCGAACGCCTGTTCCGACAACCAGACCAGATTGGCCTCGACGGTCGTGGCTGCAACGGCTGGTGTCGTGGCGGACGACAGCACCGCGCCCCGCGACACATCGATGTCGCGATCGAGCAGCAACACAACGGCCTGGCCCTCGTCCGCGACGCCGAGATCACCGTCCATCGTCGCGATGCGCTTGACACGTGCGTCGCGCTGGCTGACCGGGTCGACGATCGTGTCGCCTACCGCGATGTGTCCCGCAGCCACCGTGCCGGCCAAGCCGCGAAAGTCCTGCCCGTCTCTGAGAATGCTTTGCACCGGCATCCGGAACGGACGGTCGGCAACTGTGGCGACCTCGGGAATGCGCGACAAGTGCTCAAGCAGCGTCGGCCCATGATACCAGCCCATCTGCTCTGAACGGCGCGCGATATTGTCGCCCGTCACCGCTGCCACCGGAATGACGGTCGCGTCGACAAAGCCGAAGCGCCTTTTCACGTCCTCGAAAGCCTGCTCGATTTCGCGGAACGCCGCCTCAGACCAATCCACCAGATCCATTTTGTTGACCGCAAGCACCACGCGCCTGACGCCGAACAGATCGAGCAGCGCTGCGTGCCGCAGCGTTTGACGCTTAATGCCGGCGCGCGCGTCGATCAGCATGACCGCCACATCTGCGTGGCTCGCGCCGGACGCCATATTGCGCGTATACTGCTCGTGCCCGGGACTGTCGATGATGACAAAACGCCGGTCAGCCGTATCGAACGTACGCCACGCGATGTCGATCGTGATGCCCTGCTCGCGCTCGGCAAGCAGGCCATCGACCAGTAGACTGTAATCGAGATGCTTGCCGTCGAGCACGCGGCGATCGGAGCGCCTGAGCGCCTCGCGCTGATCGTCGAATACATCCGAGGCGTCCCATAGCAGCCGGCCGATCAGCGTCGACTTGCCATCATCAACTGAGCCGCACGTCAGAACGCGCACGATACCGGTGAGACCTTGCGCGGGAGCCGGTATCGAAACCGGCTTGAGGGCGGCAGCGGAACGGGCACGCATCAGAAATATCCCTCTTGCTTCTTCTTTTCCATCGCTCCGGCCTGATCGTGATCGATCAGCCTGCCGATGCGTTCGCTGGTTTTGGCCGCCAGCGTTTCAGCAACCACTTCGTCGATGGTGGCGGCGTCCGAGGCGACCGCCGCCGTCAGTGGCCAGCACCCAAGCGTGCGAAAGCGCACCCGTCGCGGCACCACCTCTTCACCGGCGCCTAGCGCCATGCGTGCGTCGTCCGGCACGATCAGTTGGCCATTGCGTTCAATCGTCGGGCGCATGGCGGAAAAATACAGCGGCACCACATCCAGTTTTTCGCGCGCGACGTAGCGCCAGATGTCCTTTTCGGTCCAATTCGACAGCGGGAAGACACGCGCCGTTTCGCCTGTTCCGAGCCGCCCGTTAAAGAGCCGCCACATCTCCGGCCGTTGCGCGCGCGGATCCCAGCGATGGTCGGCGGTCCGAAACGAGAAAACCCGCTCCTTGGCGCGGCTCGCTTCTTCATCACGGCGCGCGCCGCCGAACGCTGCATCAAAACCGTGCGCGTTGAGCGCTTGTTTCAGTGCCTGTGTCTTCATCACGTCGGTGTAGATCGACGGGGCGTGCGTCAACGGCGAGATTTTCCGCGCCACACCGTCGGGATTTGTATGCACGATCAGATCGAGGCCAAGGTCCGCGACGGTCTTGTCGCGAAATGCGATCATGTCCCGAAACTTCCACGTCGTATCGATGTGAAGCAACGGAAATGGGGGCTTCTGCGGCCAGAACGCCTTGCGCGCCAGATGCAGCAGCACGGTCGAATCCTTGCCGATCGAATACATCAGCACGGGCTTGCGAAACTGCGCCGCGGCCTCGCGGAAAATATGAATGCTTTCGGCCTCAAGCAGATCGAGGTGCGATCTCGATGGGCCACGCGGCCGCCGGTCGGTGCTGTCGTGGGCGATATGCAGGTGGGAAACGACGGATGTCATGTGATCTGTCCATGCTGGATGTTGGGTTGGGGCCGGCTATGCAGCCCGCACTCCTTGCCATCGAGATTTTCCCACCACCATCGACCGGCACGAATATCTTCGCCCGGCTTGATGGCGCGCGTGCAGGGTTGGCAACCGATCGACGGGAAGCCCTTCGCGTGCAGCGGATTTACTGGAATGTCATGGAGCGCGATGTAGGCCTCGACGTCGCCGAGCGACCAGTCGGCGATCGGATTGAACTTCATCAAACCAAAGGCCTCATCGAAGGTCGCGAATGCCACTTGGCTGCGGCCGTCCGATTGTCCCCGCCGCAAGCCCGTGACCCACCCACTCGCGCCCGCCAAAGCGCGCTTGAGCGGACGCACCTTGCGAACGTCGCAACACGCTTTGCGCGCCTCGATGGATGACCGGAAGCCGTAGATGCCATCGCGTGCGACCAACGCTTCGACGGATGGCGCGTCTGGCACCATCACCGCGATCTCGACGCCATAGCGTTGGCCACTGGCCTCGATCGTCTCCAGTGTTTCGGCGAAATGCCGGCCGGTATCGAGGGTGAAGATGTCGATCGGCGCACGTGAGGTGGCGATCGCGTGCAAGATAACCTGATCCTCGAGGCCGAGGCTGGTCGAAAAAGCAACGCGCCCAAGGCGCTCGGCCGTGATGTAGCCAATCCTGGCTTCCAACGTCGGTAGGGCGTTGAGCGCACTTGCGTGCCGTGCAGCAGCCTGGCGTTGGCCTGTGGAAGAGGTCTGCATATGCATTTTGACAGTCCCAAACGTGTCTGATGCATATAGCAAAAAATTTGCGAAATTAACCCACTGCCAGAAATTAAAAACCAGAAACCAGCTATGGCAGATGCCGTGACAGTAAATTGTCATCGTTATCGCTGCTTTGAGCACGCCGCGTAGCGCAGACGGCCCTGCACACGAAAAATCTCCCAAAAGCAAAATGGCAACCTTCAGCGTCAAGCCGAAGGTTGCCATTTATTTTGACACGGCGGTGGGGCGGCGCTTACTTCGTCTCGGCTTCCACGGGAGCAGCCGCGGCATCGGCAGCAGTCAACAATTCGCGCGCCTGGGATACCCAGTTATTTTTCTCGATGGCGCCGTTGAGGTTCAGCAACTCGTCGACGTTGGCGATGTCCTCGCCGGAGAAATTGGCGATTTGCTCGTATTTGGTTACGCCGATGCTCTGCAAGCGCCCGGCGAGTTCCGGCGACAAGCCCTTGATAGCAGCGAGATTGTCGATCTCGCCCTTCGGCTTTTTGAAGCCCTTGAAGGCAGCGTTCAATTTCTTTGCACGCGCATCGGTCCGCTCGAAGATACGGGCGGCACGGCCACGACGGCCACGCAGATAATAAAGCTTGGCACGGCGGACGGCACCGCGACGCAGCACTTCGATTTCAGCGATGAAGGGGGTGTAGATCGGGAATACGCGCTCGACGCCTTCGCCGTAGCTGATCTTGCGGACGGTGAAGCTTTCGTTGATCCCATGTCCGGATCGCGCAATGCAAATGCCCTCATAGGCCTGCAAGCGCTCGGCGGCCTGCTTCGGTTTTTCCTTGCCGGTGTTCTTGGCCTTGGGGTCGATCACGACCTCGTCGATCACGCGAACCATTACCTTGAGCGTATCGCCAGGGCCGAACGCCGGCACGTTACGCTTCGCCAGCACGGCGTTCATTTGATCGGCTTCGAGCTGTTGAATGATGTTCATAATTCATTGTTCCTTGCTTGGACATCATGATTTTGCAGAGGAACGCGACCCCCGCTTAGCTTTTCAGCGTCCACAAGCAGGCAAGTTCATGCGGCCCGTAAAGGGCACCCTGGATAGGGAAGCGGCTCGTATACCCCGCTGGGCAAAAATTGTCGAGCCGAGAAAGCGGTCGGCAAAAACAGCCGCAAAAGCGCCTCGCGAAAACGGGCGGACCAGCCGCCCGTTCGCAGGTCCAGCCTGTTTGGTTATGCCGCCCGCCGCTCGTGCTTGCCTTCCGCCACTTCTTCCATGACTGTCTTTGAGAACGCTTCGAGATCGCCCGGATTGCGCGATGTCACGATGCCCTGATCAGTCACGACCGCGGAGTCCTCCCACGTGGCGCCAGCGTTGATCATGTCCTGCTTGATGGATTTGTACGAAGTTGCGCGTCGGCCTTTGATGATCCCCGTATCGATCAGCAGCCATGGGGCGTGACAGACGGCCGCCACCACCTTCTTCTGATCAAAAAAGGCGCGGATGAATTTGAGCGCCTGGTCGTTGATCCGCAGCGTGTCGGGGTTCATTTGACCGCCCGGCAATACAATCGCGTCGTAGTCATCGGCGCGCACGCTGTCCAACGTTACGTCGACCGGTACCGAGCGGCCCCAGTCTTTCTGGTCCCAGCCGCGAATGGAGCCACCTTGCGGGGATACGATGTGAACCGTCGCGCCGGCCGCCTGCAACCGATCACGCGGCACTTCCAACTCCGATTGTTCAAAGCCATTGGTGGCCAAAATGGCGATCTTTTTGTTCTTCATGTCCATGCGCGTTACCTCTGGAATGGATTGCCGTGTCCACCCAAACGGATGCCGCCCGGAGCCGTTCCATTTATCGCTTGCGCTTGTCGTCGAGATCGGGCCGGCGCGCGCGTGTGACCTGTTCGGCCTGTTCGCTGCGCCACGCCGCGATCTTCTTGTGATCGCCAGTCAGCAACACCTCCGGGAGTCCGCGGCCTTCCCACTCGCGCGGACGCGTATAGTGGGCATACTCGAGCAGGTCGTTTTCGAAACTTTCTTCGTGCAAGCTGGCCTCGCCGCCAAGCACTCCCGGCAACAGCCGCACGCAGGCGTCGAGCACCACCATGGCCCCCAGTTCTCCGCCCGACAGCACATAGTCCCCGATCGAAATTTCTTCGAGTTGACGCCCCTCGATAACCCGTTGATCAACACCCTCGAACCGTCCCGCCAATAAAAGCACGCCCGGTCCGTCGGCGAGTGCGCGGACGCGCGCTTGGGTGAGTGGCGTGCCGCGTGGCGTCAGGTAGATGGCCGGCAGATCGGGTTGCAGCGCGCGCGCCGCGTCGATGGCGGCGCCTATGACGTCGGCGCGCATCACCATGCCCGCGCCGCCGCCTGCAGGCCGATCGTCGACGGTGTGGTGTTTGCCGATGCCATGGTCGCGGATCTGCCGCGCGTCCAGTGTCCAGCGACCGGCGATGAGCGCGTTGCCCACCACGGATACGCCAAGTGGACCCGGAA
>JANXYD010000415.1 GCA_025350265.1 Hyphomicrobiaceae bacterium
CCCGAAGGGCGGATTAGGGGCGGCAACGAGTCCGGTGCTCGCAAAGTTCGTCCGCTTATGCCCCGATCAGATCGATGTTCGTGCCAACGAGAACAAAAGCGGCAGTGGGCCAATTGCAGACAAATCGCTACTGCTTCCAGCGCGTGATCGTGACGGTGTCGCCGATCTCGAATGACGTCAGATCCTCGCCCACTTCGAGCGGACCGTCATAGGTCTCACGCGTCTGCTTGACCAGATCGTCCAACGTCGCTTCTGGCACCTTCTCGTTGCTCAGAAAAACGAGATGGGTGTACGCGGCGAGTTTTGGCTTGGCCTGAGTGAACACGCGCCCGCAGTCTTGAGGACTGGTGTGATGCGCGATGATGGCCTTAGCAAATGGATTGGTCATCAATTCCGGCCGCGCCAGGGCCACCTCGTGCACGAGCAAGTCGACGCCAGCACCGTACTTGATCACATTCGTGTTGTAACGTGTGTCGCCGGATATCACAGCTGAATGACCTTTGTAATCAATGCGATATCCGTAGGCCGGCTTGATGACATCGCCATGATCGACCTCGAATGCCGTCACCTTCACTCCACCCTTCTCGTAGACAACGCCGTCCTTGTCGAACTCATCGACAGCGATGGCGATGCCTTGCGGCGGAAGCATTTCATCTGCGATGCGGATGGCGATGTCGCCGCTATAGGCCTTTTCGAGGTTGGCCATCAGGTTCTTGGCGCCGGCCGGGCCGACAACATGGAAGGGCGCCGCGCGGCGGCCGAATACTGGTCCGAGCCATCCGGTAAGCCAGACATCCGGAATGCCGGAGACATGGTCCGAGTGGAAGTGTGTGAGGAATAATACGTCGATCTTACCGATCGGCACCTTGATCTGTCCCATACGGATCGGCACGCCGCGCCCGGCGTCGAATAGCAGTACCTGCCCGCCGACCTCGACGAGAGTGCTTGGTCCAAAGCGAGTGGGACGCGGCGAAGGCGAAGCAGTGCCCAGCAGCGTAACCTTGAAATCGCTTTCGGCCCTTGCCTCTGTTGCAACGGCGAACACAGATACTAAGCAATAAAAGCCGACCAAAAACCATGCCGATTTCATTCTTGGCCCCCAAACCACGCCTCTTGAGAACAGGCGTTGTGAAATCTCATAGCATTTTGCTAGCCGTCAGCGCGTCAAAATTAGACACAGCTGAATTCAGCGCGGTTCAGGCCCCGATGTTTCTTGTGGGTCAGGGCCGTTTTGGGTCAAAACTCACCGTCAATTTCGACTGCAACGGCTGATCCGCCACGTCAGCTGATGCAACGTAAGCGTTGGTCGCAACGAACGGTTCTCGCTCGTTGCCGCCCCTCACCCTCTCCCCGCGAAGAACGGGGAGAGGGAATCCGCGCGCCACTTTCGGTCCCCACTTGGCCCCAAGCAGCCTCGCCCTCCATCTATTCCGTATCCGTCGCGATCGAACCTGTTGCGGACATCGAAACGAGTGCGCTGGCCGCGTCCACCCCACTTCGTCGCGTCGCGACCTTCAGCTCAGGCGCACACATACGGGTATCCAAAGGGCGTGCCCTTTGGTGGAGTTTGAGGGCAAAGCCCTCAATTGGCTTGCTCAACTCTTTCCCGCCAGCCCCAGCAGCTGCACATTTCCGCCCGTGGCCGTGATGTCGGTCGAGCGGACGCGCTCGGTCGCATAACGAACGAGGGCGTTGGGGCCACCGGCTTTCGGTCCGGTGCCTGACAGTCCTTCGCCGCCGAACGGCTGCGCGCCGACCACCGCGCCGATCTGATTGCGGTTGACGTAGAGATTGCCGACGCGGGCATGCTCGGCAACATAGTCAGCCACCGCCCCGATGCGGCTGTGCAGGCCGAGCGTCAGCCCGAAGCCGCTGTCGTTGATGGCGTCGACCACCTGATCGAGGCGGCCTTGCGGGTAGCGCACGACATGCAGGATCGGGCCGAACACTTCGCGGTCCAACACGTCGAGGCTGTCGATCTCGTAGGCGGCGGGCGTCACGAACGTACCGGCGCGCGTTGTTTCCGGCAGCGGCAGGTCTATGATGGTGCGCGCTGTTTTCTGCATCCGCAGCTTGTGCGCGTCGAGAGTGTCTTGGGCTGTTTCGTCGATGACGGGACCGACGTCGGTCGCGGCCAACATCGGATCGCCGACGACCAGCGTCTCGATGGCACCGCGCAGCATCTCGATCATCGGTTTGGCCACATCCTGCTGCACGAACAGCACGCGCGCAGCCGAGCAGCGTTGACCCGCGCTGTCGAACGCCGAGCGCACCACATCGCGCACCACTTGTTCGGCCACAGCGCTACTGTCGGCGATCATCGCGTTGATGCCGCCGGTTTCCGCGATAAAGGGAATGATCGCCCCGCGCCGGTCCGAGAGCGCGCGCTGGATTGTCCAGGCGGTGGCGTTCGAGCCGGTGAACGCGACGCCGGCGGTGCGCTTGTCCTTGATCAGCAGCGCGCCGACCGTGCCGCCGCCGGTCAGCAACTGCAGCACCGAAACCGGCACGCCCGCCTTGTGCATCAATTCCACAGCCATGAACGCGGTCACCGGCGTTTGGCCGGCGGGCTTGGCCAGCACGCTATTGCCGGCAGCCAGCGCTGCCGCGATCTGGCCGGTGAAAATCGCCAACGGAAAATTCCACGGCGAGATGGCCACGAACGCACCGCGGCCGGCGAGTTCGAGCGTGTTGCGTTCGCCGGTCGGGCCGGGCAACAGCAGCGGCCGCGCAAACAGCCGTCGCGCTTCGCTGGCATAGTAGCGCAAGAAATCCACGGCTTCGCGCACATCGCCCTGCGCACCTTCCAGCGTCTTGCCGGCTTCGCGTATGATGACCGCCATCAGCCGCACGCGGTTCTGCTCGAACAGATCGGCTGCGCGCTCAAGACACAGCGCGCGCTCGAAAGCGCCTGTGCGGCTCCAGTCGTGCTGGGCAGCGATCGCCGAGGCAACCGCTGCATCGATGAGTTCCGGCGTTGCCGGAACACTGGTGCCGATCCGCTCGCGGCGGTCGTGCGGACAGCGCACCAGATCCACCGCGCCCGCCGTGTGCGCGCGACCATCGACGATCGAACCAACGGCGTAGGAGTTGCCGAGTTCCGCTGAAATCTGCGCGATGAATTCGGCGCGCACGCTGGGTTCGCTGAGCGCAAAGCCGAGACTGTTGATGCGCCTGGTGCCGAAAATGTCGGACGGCTTGGGAACCACGGCGACCGGGACCGTCGACGGCAGTTCACGCTCCTGTTCGGCCGCCTCCACGGGATCGCGGATGATGTCTTCGACCGGCGCGCTCGCGTCGGCGAGGCGGTTGACGAACGAGGTATTGGCACCGTTTTCAAGCAAGCGCCGCACCAGGTAGGCGAGCAGTTCCTCGTGTCCACCGACGGGCGCGTAGATGCGGCAGGCACGGCCGAGCTTGGCCTCGCCGACCACTTCGTCGTAGAGCGCCTCGCCCATGCCATGAAGCCGCTGGAATTCGTAACTACCGCTGCCGGCGGCTATGAAAGCCGTGGCGACGGAATGAGCGTTGTGGGTTGCGAACTGCGGATAGAATGCCGCGGGATCTGACAACAGCAAGCGCATCGCGGCCAAGTACGAAACGTCAGTGTGCATCTTGCGGGTCAGCACAGGGTAATCGGCGAGGCCGAGTTCCTGCGCCCATTTGATTTCGCTGTCCCAATAGGCCCCCTTGACCAGGCGCACGGGGATGCGCCGCCCGCCGTCGGCCGCCAGCCGACGCAGCCAGCGCAATACGGGAATGGCACGTCGACCGTAGGCTTGCACGGCCAAGCCGAGGCCGGTCCAGCCTGCGAGCGCGGGGTCGGCGTAAGTCATGCCGAACATTTCCAAGGTGAGGTCGAGCCTGTCCTGTTCCTCGGCGTCGATGGTCAGCGGCAGTCCGCGATCGCGGGCAGCCTTGGCCAACTCGACGATCCTGGGCAGTAATTCGGCGCGCAACAGAGCGGACTTGCCGGGCTC